>JBCBQS010000009.1:0-27704 GCA_039820085.1 Pseudomonadota bacterium | reverse complement strand
GATTCCGTCCGCAGCGCTGATAATCTCGTCCCCTAAGCGAGTTGTATCCGGCACAAGAAGCGGCGGCGGCATGTCGCCCGTTTGGCGAATATAGTTCGCCTCGGACACGGCCAGTTGCGCTTCAGCGCGCACCAACTCCGCTTTCTCTTGCTCCATGCGCGAGCGCGCCTGTGAAACGGCAATCATGCTTTCAGCGCCCGCCTCTCTTCGGCGGTCGGTAAATGCCACTTGTTGCAGCAAAAGATCGAGGCTGCGCGTGCGATGCTGGACGATTTCTCGGTCAAGCGTCAAAGCCGCATGCGCGATTGCAGCTGACTCCGCGACCAGCTGCCGGTTCTCTTTTTCGAGTAAAACCTGCGCTTTGGTCGAGGCATTGGCGTCCTTTAACCCGAAATAGGCGGTCCCGCCTTGGAAAACGGGTTGGGAAAAGGCGAGTGAGTAACTGACACCGTCCTCTTTACGCAGACGCTCTAACTCATCGCTGCGCCAATCCTCACGGCTTGCGCTGACCGTCGCAGAGACTGACGGCAATAGTCGCCCAACCGCGCCGAACCGCTCGGCTCGTGCCGCTTCTGTTTCAGCTGCACTGATATCAATTTGCGGATTATGCCGCAGCGCGGCTTGGATCGCATCATCCACCGTTTGTGCAGAAACGCATGGCATCACAAAGATCGAGGCGACCAGCGCAGTGGGTAAAAGTCGACATATCATTCTGCTCATATCGGCAGAATTGGTTAACTTACCATTTCTAGTTGTTTACCTTTCGCAGCCCAGGGAGGCTGGCATCCGCGGTCACCGCACACGAAACTGTCCCTCTGTTCTGACATAAAGAAGGCACTCCGATTGCGGCTCGCAAGAAACCTGATGTTCCACCCCCGCATCCGAGCCAAAGAATCCACCCGAACTTAGACGAGTTTCAGCAGGGAGGCCCAAAACGGCGTGTTCGATTTGGCCTTGAACCGTAACGGCTTTGAGATCGCCACCCTCGGAGATGACTTTGCCAGTAAATCCAGACGGGAGTTTCAGCATGAATCCGCTCAACTCACCTGCGCTTAAATCTCCCCACAGCAACGCGACCTTTGGGCCCTTCTCATCTGCTTCGATCCAATTGAATTCATCGACTGTCATCCACACCATGTTGGACTGCATCAAATTCAATGGGCGTTCGCCATTGTCGAAGGCCTGATCGCCGGGTTGAACCAGGTACGGACCTTCCAGGATCTCCAAAAATCCGGTGCCCCCCAAGCCGGGGCGCGCGGACGTGATGTGAATCTCCCCAGCGGGCTGGGTCCAAAAAGTGCCCGGGCCCATCCACATATTTGCGGCATCTGGATCGTCATTGTGGATCTCTCCACTAATTACGACCGCCCGGTATGTGATGTTGTGGATATGCGGCGGCGAAGAAAATCCTTCCGCGAATTTCAGCAACACACCGGATGGCACGTCCTCGCGTATATCGCCCCAAAGCACGCCAGCCTGCGGACTGGCATCGCCGCGCGCCGGGTTAAGGGGCACATACTCGACTTGATCTGGCGTCACAACGCGCACCGAGTCGAGCTGCGATTGGCTATACGAGGGGTGTTCCCCGGGGCCGCATGCAGCGAGAAGTGCGAACCCACAGGCGGATGCGATGACGCCGCCGAATTTCATCGTTTCGTCTCCGTGCATTCTGAGCCGCTAGATCGAAATCACAACCTTGCCGACTGCTGTCCCGGATTCGAGTTTAGCATGAGCCTCTCCGGCTTGGTCTAAGGTAAAGTCCGAAGCGTCGATCAGCGGGGCTAACCCGCCCTCATCAACAATCTGTGCAAGCTCGGTCAGGACGGCACCATGGGTTTCGCGCCCCACGTCGTGCATCATTGGGATCAGCATGAAAATGACATGCAGCGAGAGACCTTTGAAATGTGCCGGCGAGAGATCAAGCTCAACCAATGCGACCGTCGTTGCGACATGCCCATTGAGCTTTGCTGCCTCAAAGGAGTTCATCATATTGGCACCGCCGACAGAATCAAAAACGAGATCGAAGCCCGCGCCACCCGTATATTTTTCAACATATTCTGAAACGGGTTCATCGATAAAACTGATCGCGGTCGCGCCATATCCTTCAATAATCGGCGTTTGAGCCCCGCCAGCCCCGGTCGCGTAGACATCGGCGCCAAAATGCTTCGCGAGCTGGACCGCAACATGACCAACACCGCCTGCACCGCCTTGGACCAGCACTTTCTGCCCGGCTGCGACGCCGGCGCGGGTGAGACCTTCATAAGCTGTGATCCCAACGAGGGACAGCGCCGCGGCTTGCTTCATCGAAAGCGATTTTGGCTTGTGCGCGATTAAGCGCGCGTCAGCAGGCGTATACTCAGCGAGCGCACCTTGCAGCGCCATCAAACCGCCAGCGCAGCCATAGATCTCGTCGCCGATTTCAAATCCGGTCACGCCTTCGCCGATCGCTTCGATCGTGCCCGCGAAGTCCATGCCAAGAATGGCGGGAAGATCGGGCGAGAGCGGAAGCTGTTCTTGGCCGAGCTGGCGGATCATCGTGTCGACAGTGTTTACGCTGGTTGCGGCCACTTTGACCAGCACTTCACCGGCGCCGGCTTTTGGCACGGCGCGCTCTGCGGCAACAAAGACCGCATCTGGACCATAGGTTTCGAGGATCATTGCTTTCATCGGAATGTCTCCATTAGAGGTTCCGGTGCACCTATCATCACAGCGAGTATGCAGATAACCGACGTAAATCGATAATCAGTTTTTGGAATTCGGAGATAATCTGCGAAGAATCTGCGGGGGGCGATTACCGCTCCCAAATCGGCGGTGATCCAATCTTCTCGATCAAAAAATCAATGAATACCCGGACCTTTGCGGTCAGAACGTTTGATTTCGGATAAACGAGCCAGATCGCAGACCCGTCATCGACTTGATAGTCGGGTAGCACACGAACGAGCGATCCCTCCTTGAGTTCATTATGGATGCTCCAGATCGAACTCATAGAGATCCCGACACCCGCCTTTGTCGCCAGCCGCATGCTGGCGCCGTCATCACAAATCAAACGCTGCGGCGTTTCTGAGGGCGGAAACACGCAGGTTCGGTTATTTTCGGCCACGAGCGTTCGCGCCTTGGAATGGACGAACGCAACAATGCGGTGGCTGGATAATTCATCCGGCGTTTGTGGCGTCCCATAGGTCTTCAGGTATGACGGCGCCGCGCAAAGGACGCGCTTATCATCAGCGAGTTTGCGTCCAATCAAAGTACTGTCTTCAATCGCAAGATTGCGAAGGGCGAGATCATAACCGCCCTCAATCAAGTTCGTCTGCGTATCAGAGAAACGAAGATCTAAGTCTACGTGTGGGTACCGATCAAGAAACTCTGGCAATAGGGGCGCAATGTAAAGCTGCGCGAACGTGCTGGACGCCGCGAGCCTCAAAGTTCCATTCGGCGCCGAACTGCCATGGCCCAGCGCTGCGAACGCTGCATCTTGTTGCGCTAAAATCTCACGCGCGAAGGGGAGAAATTCCTCGCCCTCCAATGACAGCGATACTTTTCGTGTTGAGCGATGCAGCAGATCTGCCCCAACTTGCTGCTCAAGTTTCGCCAATCGTGCACCAGCGACTGCTGGCGAGAGCCCAAGCTGCCGGCCGGCAGCGCTGATGTTCAACACGTCAGCGGCCATAACGAAGAGACGAAGGGCGTCAGTATCCATCGCTGATTATATCTATTTTCTATATTCTGTTTTACTTTTACGCCCATTTATACTCCCAACACAAGCAACTAAATCCTTTCCGTGACCGGGGGCGAGCAATCGTTCCCAAATCTTGGAGAAACAACATGCAAGTCTCAGCAAGCGTGAACTACCACGTTCATAAAGACGAAGCTCAGGCCTTCGAGTTCGACGTTGACGGCATTATCGGCAACCTGGTTTCGCCAGACTTGGTAACGACCCCGATCAACGTGCAAGACTTGAGAGGTCAGACGCACGTTCCCGGCTTTGATGCGGATGGGATTTTGTTCGTCGATCAAGCGAGCGCAATTAAAGATTTTGCTCCAAGTAATGCTTGGCAAGACGCCTACGACGCCGAACTTGAAGACCTATTGATTTCGAAAATCGGAGCCCGCGAGGTCATTATCTTTGACCATACGGTGCGGATTGATGATCCAGACGCGGCGCGCCGGCCAGCTCGCAATGTTCACAATGACTATAATGAAGCCGGCGCCGAACAGCGTCTGATCGATATTGTTGGTGAGGATCGCGCGAAAGATTTTCATAAAGCCGGATATGGTTTCGTGAATGTCTGGCGGCCAATCGAGCACACCATTCAGTCCTCACCGCTCGGCTTTATAAGACCGAGCTCAATGACACCAAAAGATTGGATGGATATCGGCCTGATTTATCCAGATCGGTTCGGCCAAATTCTAGGGGTCGCCGCCAATCCTGCGCATGAGTGGTTCTTCAAGTCAGAAATGACCCCGGATGAAGCGATTATCTTCAACATCTACGACAATACGGGCCGTCCGCACCTAGCGCATAGCGCGCTTGATCTGCCGGGCGATGCCGATGTGACCATTCCTCGAAAAAGCATCGAAAGCCGAACGCTCATCCGTTACGCCTGAGCCCGTCATGATGCGCTCAATTTTTAGCTCGAGATCCGTTCGAGCGACCAAGAAAGCAGATTACGCCATGTCTACATCTACACTCGATCGCGCACGCGCCCTTGCGCGTCCCACACGCGAAGCCATGCTGGAGCGACATCCTTCGGTTCACGCGTTTTGGCACGATAACGAAGCCGTTTTCGCCGATGCGTGGAAAGAATGGGAAGCCAGTGGTGGCCACGACGAGATCACTCTCGACCGCTCACTCTTTGCTCCAAAACTGCGCGAAGCGATTGAACGAAGCTGGGCAAACCCCAATCACGAAATTGCCGTCAAAGATCTTTGGACCGAAGTGTTTCCGGGCGTCTACAAAGCGCAGTTCTTTGATCCGGATCGTTTAAGCGATCTCAGAGCCTATATGGATCGCGTCGCCGATGCGGGCATTCCGCTCCGCCCGCCTTATGGGATTGTTCTTAATCGAGGAGGCGCAATGCTGGATCCACGCTCAGAAGGCTTTTTGGCAGCACCAGGATTTCAGGCGTTTTATCGCGACCTTATGGATCACTATATGCGCCCGATTTCGCGGCTCTTGTTTCCAGATGTCTTCGGATATGACACGCAAACCTTTGGCTTCTCCATTCAATGGCAAGCCGGGAAAGATACAACCTTGCGTCCACACACTGACGCCTCAGCTGTTACGCTCAATATCAATCTGAACCTGCCAGGGGAATCCTTCTCCGGCTCAGCGGTTCGATTCATGGATCCATTCGAGCGAAAGGTTGAAAGCCTAACCTTCGAACCCGGCACAGCAATGATCCATCATGGCAGCGTACCGCATGCCTCCGAGCCAATCCTTGAAGGAGAACGTCACAATTTTGTCCTCTGGCTCTATGGTGATCGCGGCCAAATCCCGCGACCGGGAGCGCCGGTCCAGAATGCCAGCCCGGAAGATCGCTGGAGTATTCCAACCACGCCATCCGATGGCATGGCACCGTTTTAGACGCGCCGATACAACCTCATTCAGTTCACAAGGAAAGTCCAAATGACAAAGACCATTCTCATCACCGGCGCGACCGACGGCATCGGACTTGGGACCGCCAAAATGATCGCCCCGCTCGGGCATACACTCCTCTTGCACGGTCGCAGCCCCGATAAGCTGGCAGCGGCAGAGGCCGCGGTGGCCGCAATCGGCGGCTCAAGCGAGATCAAGACGTATCAAGCAGATCTCACAGATTTGACCCAAGTCACCGCGATGGCAGACACGCTCAAAAGTGACTTCAGTTCGATCGATGCGCTGATCAACAATGCTGGTGTGTTCAAACTGTCCGACCCACTCACGCATGATGGGTTCGACGCGCGGTTCATTGTAAATGTTGTCGCACCGTACGTTTTGACGAAAGCAGTAATGCCTTTGCTGGGTTCTAAGGGCCGCGTCGTAAACCTGTCCTCCGCCGCGCAAGCGCCTGTGAATGTGCAAGCATTCCTCAATAAGCAGTCTTTCAGTGACGGCGAAGCTTATGCTCAAAGCAAATTGGCCCTGACGATGTGGTCGATCGGATTGGCGAGTGAGTTGGGTGCCAACGGCCCCATGATCGTCGCCGTCAATCCGGCCTCTTTCCTCGGTAGTAAGATGGTCAAAGAAGCCTATGGTCATGCCGGACACGATCTGCGCATCGGGGCAGACATTCTGACCCGTGCCGCGCTCAGCGATGAATTCGCAAACGCTTCGGGCCGCTACTATGACAATGACCGCAAAGCCTTCGCCGCGCCTCATCCGGATGCGCTAGACTCAAGCAAAAACCAGCAGATCATTGAGGCGATCGAGCAGCTGATCAGCTAAGCGCATCGCCCGCCGAAAACCTCCAGACAGGCATGATACAATCGCAATACAAATATGTATGAGTGACTTCAGCGGATGGGATAATTAAGCTGAAGACCAAGCTACTGGGGTGTTGGTTGATTGAACATCTTATTTGTTGAGGATAACGAAGAAACATCCGCATTTGTTGCGCGCGGACTGGAAGAGGCTGGCGACACCGTCACCGTTGTTCCGGACGCGCAAAATGGTCTGCTCGCCGCCGCCGCAGGGCAATTTGATGTGATTGTTTTTGACCGACTCCTGCCCGGTATGGATGGTCTCGATGCCGTTCGGGTTTTGCGACAGTCTGGAGTGACGACGCCGATCATCATGCTGACAGCCTTGTCGGGCATTGATGACCGCGTAGACGGGCTAGAAGCCGGCGCTGACGATTACCTGGTCAAACCGTTCGCGTTTTCAGAATTGCACGCCCGGGTACGCGCCTTGTCGCGGCGCCAGCCTCTGACGGAAGAACTCACGCGCTTACAAGTTGGCGATCTGGTTATGGAACGAACCACTCAGACCGCGACCCGAGACGATCACATTCTAGATTTGCTGCCACGTGAATATCGGATTTTGGAATATCTGATGCAGAATGAAGGTCAGCTTGTGACCCGCACAATGCTGCTTGAAAAAATCTGGGGCTATAAGTTCGATCCGAAAACGAGCCTTGTGCAAACGCATTTGAGTCGCTTGCGCGCCAAGGTCGATAAACCATTTGATACCGAGCTGATCCGCACGGTGAGAGGATCTGGCTATGTCATCTCGTCGTCCTAGACGATTTCTCAGTTCGACCGTATTTCGACGCGCCTTGCTGGCGAATCTGGCCGGACTGGTGGCAATATTGCTCGCCATTTGGGGTTTGTTCGCGGTTCATTATTGGCAAGAAACACAAAACATGCGTGCCAATATCGAGACAGTCGAAACCGAATTGCTGGACGCGTATGAGGAAGGCGGCTTGGAGCGCGTCAGACGCAACCTGACTTTTGATGAGCGCGCGGAATGGGATCCGGACTGGCTGTTCGCGATCATGGAAGAGGACGAATTTATCGTGCGCTTGGTCGATGAAGCGGATGCCACGATCGCTGGATTTGACGGGATCGATCCATCTGGTGGCTGGTCGCAGACTTATATCGACCATGAGGATTTTGATCGACACCCCGTCATCTCATTTCGGTTCGGACTTGAGTTAGATGACGCGGAGCTTATCATCGGACAATTCGTTCCGGATCGTTTGCTGGTAATACGAGAATTACTCATACGCGGCACCTGGTTGTTATCGCTCGCGCTATTGCCGATCGCTTTGGTCGCAGGCTTTTTGACAAATCGATCCGTATTCAAACGGTTGAGTACGATTTCTGACACTGCTGAGCAGGTCAGTCAGGGGCGGTTCAGCGCCCGCGTCCCTTTGACAGGCAATGGGGACGAGTTCGACCGCGTCGGCGAAGCGGTCAATGACATGCTGGCGCAAATTGCAACATTGGCGCGTAACTTAGAAGGCGTCTCGGTTGGCGCCGCACATGATCTCAAAACGCCGGTATCCAATTTGGCAGGACGGTTGCAGCTCATCGAGCGCGATCTGAACAATCCCAAGGCGACCAGTGAACACGTTCAAGTGGCGCAAAATCACATCCAGGCCTTGTTGCGCACACTTGACGCGCTCTTTCGCCTTGGTGAGGTCGAGGCTGGCAAGCGCAAAGCGGCCTTCGCCCCGGTTGATCTGTCGGAATTGGTGGAAGATCTTGGCGACAGTTTCCGGCCGGTTTTTGAAGAAGCCGACAAGACAATTGACGTGCGCACGACCCCTAGCATTCAGATTGTCGGCGACAGCGACTTGCTGACTCAGATGATTAGCAATCTCCTGGAAAATGTCATCGAGCACGCCCGCGATGGGGCACATGCCTGGATCAAACTGCGCAAAACAGGATCGTCCGCTTATCTCCAAGTCGGCGATGATGGGCCCGGTTTGCCCACCCTAGAAGACGACGATGTGTTTGAACGATTTTTCCGATTGGACGCCAGCCGGAGCACCGCCGGAAACGGGTTAGGATTGAGCTTGGTTCGGTCGATCGCAGAGCTCCACGATGGCCAGGCCAGACTGGTCGCGTCCGAGCCGGGCGCTGTCTTCGAGGTTGAAATTCCGTTAATTTTTTCAAATTGAGGCCATACAAATCTGTATGATCGCAGGGGTCGAGTTGTAAAACTACGTTCGGTGAATTCGCGATACATTTGCATCAGAGCATTTCCTCGTTCGGATTGGAGATCACGATGCTTCAACGCTTTCAGCCCACTCGCTGTGCCTATTTGACCACTGCGAGCCTTGCCATGCTTCTTGCAATGGGGGGCTGTGGTGGTGGGGGCGGTGGTGACAACAGCCTTCCCGCGACCCCCCAGGTCGTTGCGCCGCCGCCTCCTCCACCGTCTCCACCACCACCTCCTCCGACGCAGCCGCCATCTTCAAGTATGGGTGCGTTCGGAACCGAGCTGGGCACATCTAGGTTTTTGACTCAGGCAACATTTGGCCCAACCCAATCCGAGGTCTCAGCCTTAACTGGCACTAGCGCCTCGGCCTGGTTTTCCGCGGAGTTGCAAAAGCCAGCAAGTTTGAATGTACCACAATTGCAAGTCTATCGCTCCATGGTGCCCGAGGATGGCGATCCCAACATTGCCGTATACGGCACAACTTACTCGTTTTGGCGCAATGCGATCGAAGGGGATGACCAGTTGCGTCAGCGCATGGCGTTCGCTTTGTCGCAAATTCTGGTCGTTTCGAATTTTGGTGGCGAAACACTGAGTGATATTCCTGAGGCCGTCTCCTATTATCAGGACGTGCTCACGCGCAATGCGTTTGGCAATTATCGCGATCTGCTGGAAGACGTGACCTACTCCCCGGCAATGGGACATTACCTGACCTATATGGGTAATCAGAAAGCGGATCCGGTAACCGGCCGGATGCCTGACGAGAATTATGCCCGAGAATTGCTGCAGCTGTTCACCATTGGCGTCATCCAATTGGGACCAGACGGTGCGCCCGTCCTTGATGCGCAAGGCCAGCCGATTGAGCTCTATACGAATATGGACATTACCGGTCTGGCGCGTGTGTTCACAGGTCTCAACGTGTTTGAATTTCCGGATGATAACGGGTCTTTTCCTGACGTTTGGCTACGACCCATGGTCGAGTATGCTGATTCAGTTTCGGACGCGCCGAAGCAATTTCTGAACTGCTCCATTCCTGGCAATACAAATACCGCCGACAGTATAGACCAGGCGCTCGATTGCATTATGGAGCACCCAAATGTCGCGCCCTTCATTTCTCGGCAGTTGATCCAAAGGTTCACCACCAGCGACCCCGACCCTGATTATGTCCAGCGCGTGGCTACCGCTTTTGATGCGGGACGTTATAGCCTGCCAGATGGCACCGCGGTGGGGACCGGTCGCAAAGGCGATCTCAGTGCAGCCCTGGCAGCCATCCTGTTTGACAGCGATGCGAGGTCAGACTCGGCCTTGGCAGATACCCGGTTCGGAAAAGTTCGCGAACCTTTGCTTCGGTTCACACAATGGGCTCGAGCGTTTGATGCTGATGCGCGTTACCCCGAATACGGGATCGAGCTCTTGGACTTGTCTGAGCCGAGCGCCCTGTCACAACACCCCTATCGCGCGCGCTCCGTGTTTAACTTCTACCGCCCAGGATATATCGCACCAGGCACACGGTCCGGGGCACTTGGAATGACGGCACCAGAGCTGCAAATCGTCAATGCAAGTTCAACTCCCGGCTATATCAACTTTATCATGTATTGGGCCTATGGCGGTCAAAGCCGCGGGGATTACAATGCGCTTGCGCAGGAAGTTTCGCGAGAACTTCAAATTCCAGTCGATCGCGCCAAATTGGAAAGCGCTTTTGTCCCAAATTATGCGAATGAACTTGCGCTCGCAAATGATGCAGCAGCATTAGTCGATCACCTCGATCGATTGCTCGCTTATGGCAGCCTGTCGACCGAAACAAAAACATCAATTGTGACCGCGCTTGAGCGCTCACCGATTGCAGGGCCAGGCGACACGGAAGGTCAGCGCGAACGGGTTGGTCTTGCCGTCTCACTCGTCATGACCTCTCCCGACTATCTCGTTCAGCGCTAGGAGCCGATCCATGACAGCCACACGCAGAAACTTCATCAAAGCTTTAGGTGCTAGCACGGTTGCAGCGACAGCGATGAGCGGTGCCCCGAGCGTGTTTACCGCTGAGGCGGCAGAGACCAGCGGATACAAAGCACTTGTGTGCGTCTTTTTGTTTGGCGGCCTCGACAATCACGATGTCATCCTGCCCTACGATCAATCAAGTTATGACCAGTTTGTGCAATTGCGGTCATCGCTCGTCGCGCAGCAAAGCGCCACGCGCGCGCGCAACGCGCTGCTTCCCCTCACGCCAGCATCGTCAACCGTCCTCCAAGGACGCCAAATCGCGCTGCCACCGGAGATGCCCCAGTTGAGGGCCCTTTTCGATCAACGGCGTCTCGCGATTGTTGGGAATGTCGGGCCACTGATTGAGCCGGTGACACGGGCGCGCTTCGAAAGCGGCGCCGCGCGATTGCCCCCGCGCTTATTCTCACACAATGATCAGCAAGCGACCTGGCAATCGAGCATGCCAGAAGGGGCGCAGTTCGGTTGGGGCGGTTTGTTTGCAGATGCTGTGCTCGCTTCGGGCGCGAACAATGGATCTGCGCAATTCGCAACGATTGCAACCGAAGAAGTCGGTCCGTTCCTGACCGGACGCAATGCGGTCCCGTATCGCGTCAGTGCAAGCGGCGCTGCCCGGCTCGATTTCCTGGACGATTTTTATGCTGACGTCGCCGACCAGCAAGCAGAGTTTTTGAGCGCTGTTCAAACGCAGCTTTCCGCCAGTTCTTATCGTGGCAACCACATTCTGGAACAAGATATGGCTACTGCCTTTTCAACAGGCCTCGCGACGAATACCGCTTATGACCAAGCCCGCTCCAATGGCCTTGCCCTAAACACGGTCTTTCCTGCGAGCGCGCTTTCGGGTCAGCTTCGCGCCGTTGCTGAAACCATTAATGTTCGCTCTCAGCTCAACGCCAACCGGCAGATTTTCTTTGTCGGGATCGGTGGGTTCGATACCCATTCAGGCCAAGCCGCAAGTTTACCGCGTCTCTTATCTGAAATTGACGGTGCGCTTGCCGCTTTTAACGCCGCCATGGACGAACTCGGTCTGTCTCGCGATGTAACCTTGTTCACAGCATCCGATTTCGGACGGACGCTTGCCGTCAATGGAGATGGAACTGACCATGGCTGGGGTGGGCACTATTTTGTGCTCGGTGGCGCAGTGAATGGCGGCGAGCTTTATGGCTCTTTGCCGCCCCCGGCATTTGGACATGGTCAAGACAGCGGTGGTGGGCGTCTCATTCCGTCAATCGCGGTGGAGCAGTATGCTGCTGAACTTGGTCGCTGGTTCGGCTTATCGAGTGGCGAATTAGCGACAGCCCTCCCCAATCTCGGAAATTTCGATGCCCTGCCGCAGTCTTTTCTATCGACGGGTGTTTGAGCGTGGATGTCGGAAGGTTGAGGTTCAAAAAAACGGATGGACGAGCGCTCTCTGCTAATTTGTCCCGGTCCAGCCCCCAGAGGAACTCGATGATCTCAGGATTGCCGTTCAAGAGATAAACGAACTTGCACCTCTATCGTTTGATGAAGCAAGGAACTTGCTTCTTATTCGGCTGAGGCGGCGATGATTTACTCAAAGATGAGGCAACTTGCCCTGGTAGAATCGACTTTTCACTTCACAGCTCCTTTGCCCAGAACTGCTTCAGAACCATGTTGTTCCAAACTTTGATAACCGAACATAATAAGATACCGATATGACCAACGGCTATTCTGAGGCGAGTTTAAGCTGCTGATATAATGTCTGCATTTCGGCGTCATTGCAGATTTAACGTTAGCTCCAAGTCCTGACGGTAAATGACCCGATCACCCCAGTATGTGATCACTCGTTCCGTCCCGATCACCAATTCAAACCAGCACGCTTGACCAAGAATTTGAGGCACGCAATCAGCCATGCCGCACAACCGAATGCCCGACGCGCTCGTTTCTTTGGTCTCAATCCACCATTGCTCGTCTTCCCCTTCGAAGCGGACAATCACCGCGCGCTGATTTTGGGGAGATAGGTGGATTTCGTATGCTCCGTTCGGACCTTCGAAGTTCAATGACACCTCTTGATCGAAGATTCTACTGTCGTCGGAGATGCGGGTCCACGTGCTCATCCGCACAAATTATCGATGTCGGAACGAACCGCAATGCTAATGTCCGCTTCTGACCCAAAGCAGACACAATGAGAATCCATCGTGTGGCCCTTTAAATCGCTCGGCTTCGGCTCGCATTGATGCCATTATCACAATCGAACATCTAATCGGGCACGAGAAATCACGACCGCGACGAATACATAAAGTGCGGCGCGCGGACTGAACGAACACCAACTGAAAGGTCTCTGCAGCCTCCAAATACGGCGCCCGAACTAGTTTTCACTCTAGAGGAATCTTGACATGCATTTCTCTGATCGCGCATCGAGGACTAGTCTGGCCGCAGTCGCGTTGGAGATCGAAAATCAGGCCGCTGCAATCGGCTCCCTTATCGGGTTTGCATTCGAAGTCAAACAGGTTAGAGCTTTAGTGTTACGAGGGATATGATGGACCATATAGCTGACGCGAAACGCCTGGTTCGCGACCATATTCAGTCTTTTGACGCAGCCGTGCGCGACGGGGTCATGCCAGCTGCCGTGCCCTGTCTTTCGCCCGACTTTCAGTGGCGTGGAATGCACCCCTTTTACGAAATAATGGGGATGGAAGCCGTGTGGTCAGCGTTTTGGGGGCCGCTCACGCAATCGATTCGGCGCCTGCAGCGGCGTGAGGATATTTTTTTTGCCGGCGAAAATGATGTCGATCAAGGCGCATCAGTTTGGACGTGTAGCATGGGCCATTTTGCCGGCCTGTTTGATGCCGATTGGCTGAATATTCCTAAGACCGGCCGCTTAGCCCATTTGCGCTATGCCGAATTCATGCGCGTCGAAGATGGGAAAATCACTGAAAGCGCCTTGTTCATCGATTTGATCGGATTGATGCACCAATCCGGTGTCTATCCGCTGCCACCCATGACCGGCACGTATTTTGTCTACCCAGGACCACAGACGCAGGATGGTATCCTCCTCTCTTCGCATGACCGACAGGACGCTGTGGACACGTTGGATCTTATCAATCGAATGATCGCGGACTTGAATTCGATCAATCATTTGACCGACGAAAAGTGCTCACCGGAGCTGCTCGCGCGGACCTGGCACGATGACATGGTTTGGTACGGCCCGTGCGGCATTGGCGCGACCTATTCGATCGAGCGCTATCAAATGCAGCATCAACATCCATTCCGGCGAAACCTCGCGGACAAGACTTATAATGGCCATATCGCGCGCTTCGCGGAAGGCAATTATGGCGGCTTCTTCGGATGGGCCAATCTGAGCAATCGAAATACAGGGGGATTTCTTGGGCTCCCTGAAGCTGCTCGCCCGAGCGAAATGCGGGTCGTCGATGTGTATCGTCGTGAAGGCGACAAACTCATAGAGAACTGGGTCCTTATCGATGTCCCACATTACTTGAAACAGCAAGGTTTAGATGTGCTAGAGCGCCTCAAAGAGCTTCGAGGAATATAGCGCGATCACCATTTTTGCATTCGAATGCAATTATGCTATACTCGTAGCAATACGGGTGCGAGCGAAATGACTAAATCTTCGATTGTTTTCCTACCGGGATTCATGTGCGACGCGCGTCTGTTCGCACCTCAAGTGCAAGCCCTGAGCGCGCGCGGATTTGACTGCTCGGTCGGCGACATCACGCGGGCATGCTCGATCGAACGTCTGGCCAAGCAGGTCCTCAATGATGCCCCGCAACGCTTTGCCCTCGCAGGCTTGTCTATGGGCGGTATCGTGGCGTTTGAAATCTACAAACAAGCGCCCCATCGCGTAACGCACCTCGCCCTCTTGAACACAACGGCCCGCGCCGATGCGGCGGGCCTCACCCGAAAAAAGCAACTCGGCCGGGTTGCCGCGGGAGAGCTTAGCATGGTGCTGCGCGAGGAGTTAAAACCGCAATATTTGGCGCCCGAGAACCGGACTGCCGATCGATTGGAAACGTTGGAACAGATGGGCGTAGACCTTGGCGAAGATGTCTTTTGTCGACAGACAATGGCCCTCACCATCCGCCCGACCTACCTTGATGTCGCGGCCAATATCCTCTGTCCGACCACCCTCATTGCGGGCGCGCAAGATCGGGTCTGTCCCGTTGATCGGCATGAAGAAATTCAAGCGCTAATCCCTCACGCTGACCTCACCAAGCTCGAGCACTGCGGTCACATCTCAACATTGGAACAACCGGGCCAAGTCAACCAGGCATTGCTGGCCCTCTTGGACCGCCCCGCCGCCCGCTCAACTAAGAGCGGAAACTGCGAGCTGAAAGTCCTCAAGAGCTAAATTGACTTCGAATGCAATATTTGCAACTTAAGCAGTGGCAAGGGATCCGAAACAATGTCTGAAACCACGATCAAGCCGGACTTCTCGATCGAATCGAGACTGGTCAGATATGCCGATCTTAAGCCTTGTTTTGATGCCTTTATAGATACGCGTACGCCAGGTTCGGATCAGAAAGAAAACTTTACAATTATCGGTCCGGGTGTCTCAGAAAATCCCGACCAGTTTGTCCATATCGCCGAACCCCATGGCTTCAATATTGGCGGGGCGCGACAACCGCCAGGCTGCACCAACTCACAGCACAGTCACGAAACGGTTGAGGTGTTCTACGTGCATTCCGGCGAGTGGCGCTTCGATCTCGGCGAACACGCCGATGATGCTCAAATCACGCTGAACGCTGGCGATCTGATTTCTATCCCGACGAACGTTTTTCGTGGCTTCACCAATATTGGCAGCTCCGTCGGATACCTTTGGGCCGTACTTGGCGGCGATGACCCTGGACGGGTCTTATGGGCGCCAAAAGTGTTCGACATGGCGAGCGATTATGGTTTGATTTTGCTCGAAGACGGCATGTTGATCGACACCGCGAAGGGCGAGACGGTCCCGGCCGGCAAAACGCCGATGCCCATCACCTCTTCTGCACAAGTAGCAGCGCTTGATGTCTACTCGGAGGCACAGCTCGCGAACTGTGTGATCCGTGCAGGAAACAATCGCCATCCAGGGGTGTTCGATCACTTGCCCGGTATTGGTGATACAATCCTAATCGGTGAGGCACCCTTGAATTGGACCCATGGCTTCACACTGAACGAGGTACGTCTCCAGCAGGGAACACAAATTGGAGCGCACGTGCTCAATGTCCCAGACGTGTATTTTGTCCAATCTGGCCGACTGACCGTTTCAATCGATGGCACCGAGGCGACCCTTGTGCCAGGAGATACGCTAACCATACCTCAAGGTAAGAAACGATCGATCAAAGCGGCGAGCGATAACCCGGTTTGCTTTGTCGCTGTTCGCGGCGGAGATACGGCCCCGGAGATCCACTGGACATGACTCAAACACTCGCGGGAAAGCGCGCCATCGTGACCGGTGCGAGCCGCGGGATTGGCCGCGCGATCTGTGAAACGCTCTATGCCGCGGGCGCGCAGATCATCCCTGTCGCGCGAGCCTCTGAGGCATTCGATGAGCTTGTCGCGGCCTGCCCAGACCGCTGTATCCCCTGGACGGGTGATGCGGCATCCAACGATTTTCTTGCCTTTATCGCGGGCCAAGAGCAGATCGATGTTCTGATCAATAATGTTGGCACCAATATCCCAAAACCGATGCAAGACATCTCAGACGATGAGCTTGATCGGATGCTCGACCTCAATGTGCGCACCACATATCGCGTGTCTCGCGCGGTCTTAGCCCATATGCCGGATGGCGGGCGTATCGTGCATATGAGTTCTCAAATGGGCCATGTTGGATCGCCCAACCGCACCGTCTATTGCATGACCAAACATGCCGTTGAGGGACTCACCAAAGCCATGGCCGTAGAGCTCGCGCCCCGCGGGATTCGGGTAAATTCGGTCGCGCCAACCTTTGTCGAAACACCAATGACAAAGCCAATGCTCAACGATCCGGACTTCGCGGCGTTTGTAAAACGCATGATCCCGCTCGGCACTGTGGCAAGTCCTGACGACATCGCACAAGCTGTCCTTTATCTTTGCGGCCCAGCAGGCAAGATGATCACGGGTCATTCTTTAGTCGTCGATGGCGGCTGGACGGCGCAATAGGAATTCTCATGGCAAGCAAGCCCATCACGCATGTTGCAACAACGGACATCGAGGAGATGATGGCGCCCGGCCCTGAACGGCGAATGGACTTGCCTGGCTTTGACGAAGAGTTCGTAGACTTTCCTCATTACATTATCCGAATCACTGAACGCATTTGGCATGATAGAGACGTCGAAAAATGCCTCGACTGGTATGCTGAAGACTGCGCGATCCATACTATGGCGGGCGACATCAGCGGCGCGCAAACCGTGGTTGATAATACCTGGGCGACCTTAAAAGCATTTCCGGACCGTCGGCTTGATGCGGACAATGTCATCTGGTCGGATGAGGGAGACCGCGCCTTCTACTCTTCACACCTCATCACCTCCAAAATGACCAATGCAGGGGCGAGCGAATTTGGCCCGGTGACCGGCAAGCGCATAAGGATCCAAACGATCGCGGATTGCCTTTGCAAAGACAATCGCGTGATTGAGGAATGGCTCGTTCGCGATAACCTCGCCGCGGTTCAGCAGCTGGGTTTCGACGCCGATCGCGTCGCCAAAGACCAAGCGCAATCAGATAAGATCAACAATTTCAGCCTGATCGAGTTTCACACCGCGAATCGCGATGCAGTTCAAACCAAAGAGCAAGTCGATACGAATGTAAGCGATGCGATCCAAATCGCAGCTCGCGCCTTGCGATCCAGCTTTTCGGATACCTCTTTTGAGACCCTGCGTGAGGTGTATGATTATCGCGCGAGTGCGTCTTTTCCCGGCGATGTATTGGCATATGGTCCAGACCAAATTCAGGCTTGGATGTCTGAACTCTTGAAGGCGTTTCCTGACCTGATGCTTTCAATCGATCATGCCGCTGAGGTGCCTTACTTAGGCAATGCGATGGATGTCGCGATACGCTGGTCAGCGACCGGGACGCATCAAGGCGCAGGCCGCTATGGCGCGCCGAGCAGCGCCCCCGTCTTCATCCTGGGAGTCACTCAGTTTCGGATCATCAATAGTCGCGTGCGCGAGCAAGTGACCATTTGGGACGATATCGCGCTTCGCCGTCAAATCGTTACGGCGAGGTATGGCCGTGGATAAGCTGCCTTACCTCGTTGATGCACACCATCACCTTTGGGATCTTGAAACGTGTCAGCACACTTGGCTTGCCGAAAAGGGCGTCGTTCGGTTTTTTGGCGATCCGGCCCCCATCCAAAGAAACTACCATGTCCCAGACTTGAAGGCAGATTTTGGCGCGCTTCCAGTGAAGAAATCTGTCCATATTCAGGTCGGTGTGAAAGTCGATGACAGCCTGAACGAAACGGCATGGTTGCAGGGACAAGCAAATTCTCACGGACTGCCAAACGCCATCGTTGCATTTTGCGACCTAACCAACGATCGCGTTGAAGAAGACTTGGCGGCGCATATGGCCCATTCCAACCTCCGAGGCGTGCGCCAGATTATTGGCAGGAGCGCTGAGGAAGATCGTAAAACAGGAACATCTGCTTTACTCGCCGATCCGCAGTTTGAGCGTGGGCTCAAAATGCTCGCAGCGACTGGAATGTCCTTCGACCTGCAACTGACGCCTCCGCTGATGCAAGCAAGTGCGGACCTGTTTTCGCGAGTGCCCGACCTTAAGATCGCTCTCTGCCATTGCGGGTCGCTCAGTGCATTTGACCAAGCCAGCCTCAAAGAGTGGGAAAATGGGCTGCATGCTTTGGCAAAGCTGCCAAATCTGATCTGTAAGATCTCTGGTTTTGGCATGTTCAATCATGATTGGACCCCGACCGATATTGATCCGATGGTGCACCGCGTGATCGATATATTTAGTCCGGCACGGGTTGCGTTCGGATCAAACTTTCCGGTCGACAAACTCTATGCGAGCTATGAGGATACGGTCGGCGCTTACTTGAAGATTTGCGAGCGATACACGCCCTCCGAACGCGATGCGATGTTTCGCACCGTCGCTGAAGACTTCTACCGTATCTAAAAGTGTGAACGTACGGTTTTCGTGAGGCTCGCGGCCCCCGACAGCATGAAGCCATGATCAGACCCGAGCAGGAAAAGGCTCGTCCCCGCCGCGCGCCACTTTGGGATTTCATCGAGATTGGCCGTGAACATGCCGATCGTCGCACCCGCTTCTTCGCCTTTGGCGCAAATTGTCTCGACCGCTTCAATCACAATCGGGTCATTCGGCCCCTCCGCCCCCAGCGAAACAGACAAGTCAGCTCGCCCGATGAAGAAAGCATCGATCGCTTCAACCGCGAACAGATCATCGAGGTGATCCAGCGCGTCAGCATCTTCGATTTGAGCAATGACGACCGTGTTTTCTGCGCTTGCGGCCTTGTGCTCCGCCATTTTGCGCGCGCCGTAGCCCGCCGCCCGAGTTGAGCCAGCATACCCTCGTCCGGTACCAAAATGCGCGTTCGCGGCAAGCGTGCGCGCATCATCGCCTGTGATCACATGAGGCACTAGGATGCCTGTTGCCCCACAATCGAGGGCGTTCAAGATGTGCTCTGACCGATTGGCAGGAATTCTCACAAGGCTTGGCTTGCCGACATGTTTCAAAGCCAGAACGCAATCATTGATATCTTTACGATCAAACGGTGCATGCTCGGCATCGAGACAAACCACATCCAAGTCACTGCGCCCTAAAACTTCGCAGATCATCGCGGACGGCGTTTTTAAGAACGTGCCAACAAGTGGTTCTCGGATTCGAAGGCGTGTCTTGAGTGTCAAGCCGTGGCGCGCTCCGAAGCCAGGGCTGCACCGTCCGCAAGCGCCCCGAGCTTGGCATAGGCAATTTCAGGATCCACAGCGCCAAAGCCTGCAAACGTACCAAAGCCACAATCGCTGCAAGCGATGACGCGATCTTCGCCTACGATATCGGTGAACCGCTCGATTCTTTGGGCCACCAGTTTCGGATGCTCAACAAAATTTGTCGTCGTGTCGATCACGCCAGGCATCAAGACCTTATCCTCTGGGATCTCGTTCTTTCTATCTCGGAAGACGGCCCATTCATGGGCGTGGCGTGGATTTGCGTTTTCAAACGAGAGGTATCGCGCGTCGATGGACATCAGTGTGCGGAACACCTTGTCCATTTCAATGTCTAGCACGTGCGGCCCCTCATAATTGCCCCAACACGCATGCACACGGACCTTTTCGCTAGGAACGTCACGCAAGGCGTGGTTGAGCACCTCAACGTTTACCTCAGCGATTTTGATAAACTCATCATCTGAGAGATCTGAGAAGAGCATCTGCCGGGACAAAGCCAAATCTGGACAGTCCAATTGTATGTCCAAGCCAGACTCCACAATCGTCTCGTATTCCGATTTAAGCGCGTCGCCGAGGGCCTCCAAGTAAGCCTCTCGAGACGAGTAGTGCTGGTTCGGCAGAAACAACGCGACCACGCCAGGCGACGCGGCGTTCATAAAGCCGCGTTCCACGCCGTGGTTTTGCATGGCATTCTTTAAATTTGTGATATCTCTTTTGAGCTCATCTTGACCGAGAGACTTGATTTCGCCCGTACACTGAGGGCGTGCATATGTCGCCGTGCCGCCCGTCTTTGAAAGTCGCTCCATAAAGGTGGGAAACAGCTTAAGGTCAGCTGGGGCGTTACGTGGACTGTCGCCTGAAAATCCGGTGTAGCGGTCTTTTACATATGTTGAGTAGGAGATTTTCGAGGCCTCCCCATCGCTGACAATATCGACGCCGACCTTTTTTTGACGCGCTACTGAATCGTCCACGGCCTTGGCCATGACGGCATCAAATTCAATCTGATCGTAGTCTTCGCCTTTTTCTCGCGCAAACAGAAAATCCACGACGTCTTGGCTTCGCGGCAGACTACCGACATGTGTGGTTAGAACGCGATCCTGGCTGCTTTTCATAGCGATCCCTCCGAATATGCATTCGAAGTCATACGTCTATGAGGGCGCCCGCGCAATAGAGCCGCCAGGAATTACGGCACCTTCAAAGACCCGCTTTTCGTGAGATTGATCAGGTCGGTCCACGCGCTCAACAATCATCCGGACGGCTGCTTCTGACATCCGTCCGATCGGCTGGCGGATAGTGGTCAACTCATAGCTCGCAAATTGGCTCATACCGATGCCGTCAAAGCTGACAATCGAGAGATCTTTGGGAACCTCCAAACCAAGCACTGAGCGCGCTTCGTCCATACAGCCCATCGCCATCATATCGTTAATGCAGATGATTGCGGTCGGCATCTCGCGTGTCTGACGATTGATCTCCTGCAGAGCCAACGTGCCGCTCTCATAGGAAAAATCGCCGCGAACTTCACAGACTTTTTCAACCCCATACACACCCAGGCTGGCATCAACCATGCGCGCGCGTTCTCGACTAACCATATTATCTTCCGGGCCGATGATCAGGCCGGCGTGTTTATGGCCTAGAGCTTGTAATTGTTTCACCACGTCCTGAACTTGTTCGGACGGGTCACAGAAAACGACCGTGTTGGGGTGATCGCTGAAATACCGATTGAAGAAAACGACTGGGATCTGCCGTTTTTCGAGCAGTTTGTATTGCGCTTGCGACATGTGCGAGGCCGAGATCACACCATCAACTTGATATTGCCAAGCCTGCTCAATGACGGCTTCAGCGTCCTCTTCCGTTTCAACCGTGAACAACAAAGCCTGCAAACCTGCGCTCGCCAGTTCTTCGGTGATCTTGAACAGCACTTCGGGGTAATAGAGGCTCAAACGTCCCGAAACCAATACGGCGACAAGGTTCGAGCGTTGAGTAATCAAGCCGCGCGCGATTGCATTTGGCTGGTATTCCAGTTCCTTCGCGGCTTTCATGACCCGCTCGCGCATCTTCCCGGAAATGCTCGCACCCGGTTTGAAACAACGTGATACCGCTGATTGCGAAACGCCGGCTAAGCGCGCCACATCATAAGAGGTGGCGCGTCGTCCTTTGATTAACGGAACAACTTTGTCGTCGGACTTAGACGGTTTCTTTTTCTGCGGGCTGTTGGCCATAGCGTCTCACTCGAATATCTGCCTGCTCTTTATGACCAGCAAATCCTTCAAGCGCACACAAACGCGAGCAGTACTCTCCGACCATTACAGACGCTTCTCGCGTCACTCGCTGGAACGTGCAAGTCTTGATGAACTTTCCGACCCACAATCCCCCGGTATACCGCGCGGCTTTCATGGTTGGGAGAGTATGGTTGGTCCCAATCACTTTATCGCCATATGAGACATTGGTTTCCTGCCCGAGAAATAGCGCACCATAATTGGTCATATTGTCCAGGAAATAATCTGGGTCTTTTGTCATGACTTGTACGTGCTCAGAGGCAATTTCGTCTGCGACTTCGACCATTTCCTCGTATGAGTCGCACACGATCACTTGGCCATACTCGCGCCACGCCTCTCCGGCCACATCAGCGGTTGGAAGCCATTCCAGTTGCCGGTCGACCGCTTCCATCGTCCGTCTGGCAAGACCTTCGGAATTGGTCAGCAGCACCGCTGGTGAGGTTGGCCCGTGCTCTGCCTGGCCGAGCAAGTCAGCCGCACAAAAGTCTTCGTCAACGCTTTCATCTGCAATGATGAGCGTTTCGGTTGGGCCAGCGAACAGGTCGATGCCGACGCGGCCGAACAATTGGCGTTTGGCTTCGGCGACATAGGCGTTTCCGGGTCCGACAATCATGTCGACGGGCGGGATCGTTTCGGTACCGATCGCCATCGCACCAATCCCCTGCACGCCGCCGAGCGAATAAATTTCGTCGGCACCCGCCATATCCATGGCGACCACGATCGCAGGATGCGGACGGCCTTCAAACGGTGGTGCCGTGGCAATAATGCGCGGCACGCCAGCAACTTTCGCCGTCACGACACTCATATGGGCAGAAGCAATGAGCGGATACTTGCCACCCGGAATGTAACATCCAACAGAATTCACAGGCACATTCTTATGGCCAAGCGTGACCCCTGGGAGGGTTTCGACTTCAACGTCTTGCAAAGCGTCTTTCTGAATCTGCGCGAAGTTGCGAACCTGCTCTTGCGCGAAGCGGATATCGCTGATCGCTTGTTCGTCGAGCTCTTTATAACAGGCATCGATCTCGTCTCGGCTCAGGCGGTAGCTTTCGGGGCTCCAATTGTCGAATTTGGAAGACAAATCCCGCACCGCGGCGTCACCGCGTGTGTCGATGTCCTCGAGAATGTCTTCAACTGTTTTGCGAACTTGTGCGTCCGCTTTTTGTTTGATGTCGGGATCGATGCCTTCTTTCAACCAACGCGCCATAATGTGTCTCCTGAATATGGGCGGGTCTTAGCATTTTTGCATTCGAATGCAAACCGTCTCCCTGCCGCGTCTTTCTTAGCCTCCGAGCGTTCCAAACCAGGATAGAAAGATCAGGATAAGGCCAAAGAAGAGCAGCAGATACCAGGCAATGGAGTCGACCCGCCCAGGCGCGATATACCAGCCATTCTCTTTCTCTTCGCGGCCATCAGCTTTAAATCGGCGCAGCTGACCAATCACCGTTTGTTCGTGCCAATCCTTCTGGAACCCGCCCAGTAAAACACTCGCCGTCCAAGACACGACGATATTGATCACACCGCCAATCACGACATACCAGGGCCACGCGATATTGGCAGGCTCAAGCCCCAGAGCGGGCACGCCAGCGACAATCGCGAACAGGCCGATAAAGCCAGCTGCGACGCCAATTAGGAGACCACGTTCGTTTGTATGCTTCGACAAGAACCCGAGGCCAAACATTGCGAGCTTAGCGCCCACAAAGTACGAGGCGACCCGGCTAAGCGTTTCGAGAATGGAGCCACCGCTGTTCACAAATGTAAACGCGATCGGGACCGCCATACCGGCCCAAAAAATCGTAAATACTCTAGACATCATCAGGAAATGCTGGGGGCTCGCTTCGGGTTTGAAGAAGCGTTGATAGTATCCAACGACAGACACTGTTGCGAGGGAGTTCAATGCAGATGACAAGCTCGACATGGACGCTGAAAGCACCGCCGCCGCGAGGATACCCATTAGCCCCGGAATCGCCAGCGTTTGCGCGAACACCAGAATGATCTCGTTCGGCTGCTCAAACGGCTCACCTTCGAAGTGGACGTAGAGCAAGGCACCAATGAAGAAGAACAGAAAATAGATGAAAAAGGCGGCAAACCCCATCATCAGATAGGACTTCTTCGCATCGCCAAGTGTTTTGGCCGCTAGCGCCCGCTGCACCATCATCTGATTGGTGCCGTACACGGTGATATGGAATAGGGTCATTGCAAAGACACCCGCCCAAACTGTAGGCGCCACTGAGAAATCAAGTTCGGTCCGAATTGGGTTGAGTTTGCCATCCTCCGCAAGCGTGCTCAAGGCCCCGGAAAGCGGGCTAACTTCCGCCAAAAGTCCCCACAAGACCACCCCTGCTCCCACGAATAAAATGACGCCTTGCAAAACGTCGGTCCAAATCACCGCGTTCATTCCACCAAGCATCGTATAGACCAGAACCACAATGGTCATTCCGATGATAGCGATGCGAACATCGACGCCGGTTGCAAATGTGATGACCACCGCGGTCGCCGTTAAAATAGATGCGCTCGTAATCGTCTGCGTCAGCAGGAAGATTGCCGACATGGTCGTGCGGGATGCCACGCCAAACCGGCGTTCAAGATACTCATAAATCGAGGCAACGCCGCTATTGTAAAAGAACGGCAAGAACAGAATGACGACGACAAATATCACGAGGGGATAATTGATGTGAATGGCGAGCGCCGCCATGCCATCGCCATAGGCCCAGGCGGGCCCGCCCAGGAAAGACAGCGCACTGACATAGGTCGCCACCACCGAAATCCCGATCGCCCACCAAGGTGTTGATCGGTCTCCCAGCTGATAATCGTCCGCAGACTTCACCCGGAGGCTCATGGCGTAGCCAAGCCCGAGATTGATCAACAGATAAAAAGCAACAATGGCCCAGTTAAGCAGTCCAAATTCCATCATGTCATTTCCGCCCAGCCCAACTCTGCCCTAAAGATACATCAAAAAAAATGGGCGGCTTTGTAGCCGCCCATTAGTGTCAGTTTAATCACCATTGCGCGAGCGATTATTGGCGGAAACCGAAGCGGATCCCATAAATCGCTGGGTCCTTGAAATTCTGAACAATCGCGTTTTGACCGAAGCGAACAGTCCGATTGAGAATTTCCTCGTCGGTCACATTCGTACCGAAGATTTCAGCATACCAATCATCGCTGTCAGGCGTATAGGTCAAACGCAAGTCGACCGTTGTGTACGAATCCTGGCGACCGAATGAATAGTCCACATCGTTGGTATTGTAATCGCTAGAGTAATAGAGATCGATGGCCGGTGTCAGGGTCGCACCATTATCGAGGTCAAAGTCGTAAAGTGCGCCAAGACCGACTGTGACATCCGGGCTCAGCGGGACCGGACCACCATCTAAATTGACCGTTTCACCAGAGACCGGCTCACCGACCAGATAATCACCAAACTCAGAGTTTTGGATCGATGCGCGTCCCGTTAAGACAAGCTGATTGGTCGGCGCCCAATCAGCTTCAATTTCCACACCTGTTGAAGTGACTTCACCCGCATTTGTTGAAATGGCCAACGTCGTCGCACCGACATTGACGAACTCTTGCGCTAGGAGATCTTCAAACTCATTCTGAAACAGCGCAACATTGAGGATGAGATCGCCATCCAAAAAGACATTTTTTGAACCAAGTTCGTAGGCCGTCACTTCTTGCGGGCCGAACGATGCTCCGCCCGTTACTGAGTCAGCCGAGTTGTTAAAGCCACCAGACTGGAAGCCGGTAGAGACGGATGCATAGATCAGGCTATCCTCGTTTACATCGTACTCGCCACCTACTCGGAACGTTGTCTTATCAAACGTCGCTTCGTCCTCGAACACAGGGCGAGGTGTGACGCCATCGGCTTCAAAGAATGTAATTGGAACCGTATTTGTCCCGGTTGTTACACGCTGGAATGATTTCTCATCCTCTGTGTAACGGATCCCTGCGGTTAAACGCAGGGCGTCGGTGAGCGCATAAGTGCCCTGACCGTAGAGCGCGATACTGTCCGTCTCAACGTCAGCGCGAGCATTAAAGTCAGCAAAGAAAGCAGTGGCAACGGTGCCGTCAGGGGCGTTCGTGGTCGCATCGGTATTGAACAAACGGTCAAACACAAAAGTACCGCGCTTATCCTCTTGCAAGAAGAAGCCACCAACAGTCCATTCCAATGGGCCGGATGTTTGAGAGGTCAGCTGGATCTCTTGTGTTGTCGCAATCACATCATCCCGCTGAGACGAGAAACCGCTACTGAAGCTGGATAAATCCGTGTCGGCATCTCTGAACGTTTCAAAGTCGGCATATCCGAACAGGAATTTCAGATTTGCGAAACCCAGGTCATAATTTGCTTCAAGGTCGATCGTCGTTTGTTCGGTATCGAGCGTCGTCGCGAAATCTGTATCGATTGTATACGGATCCGGGTTAACTGCACTATTGCCGCCACCCACGCGTGGGTTGATTGGAGTAATACCACCGGTCAGCACGCCTTGGAGGCTACTTGGATCGGTGGGTGTGCCGATTAGTTTGTATCCAAAATCGCTATTACCATTTCCCCCTTGCGTCCAATGACTTGCGCGCAAGGTAAGGTCCAAGTTGTCGGTCGGCTCGTATCGCAGCTGTGCCCGCAAGTAATTTTCGTCCTTATCGCGCAAGCCAGCCTCGGGATTGAATGAGTTCTCGACGATAAAGTCGTGCTGCTCGACCGCAGCGGTTAAACGGAAGAACAAATTATCGGCGAGCGCCACGTTGCCATAAGCTTCGCCGCGGACTCTGCCGTAATTACCAAGTGTCAAATTTCCACCGTATTCGGGGTCTGCAGATGGTGCGCGGGAAATAATGTTAACAGCACCGCCAAAGGCATTTCGTCCGTAGAGAGTGCCTTGCGGACCGCGCAGGACTTCAACCCGCTCGACGTCTACGATCGATGCTAAAGCTTGGGAGGTTAGGGACCGATAGATGCCATCAACATAGAACGAGATAATTGGATCTTGTTGCACAGAAACATTTTCTGTACGCGCGCCGCGGATGGCGGGTCGCGCATCATTCCCGGACTGTCCAAATTGCAGACCAGGCGCGAGCTTGTCCAAGGTTGAGAGATCAGTGACGCCAGCAGCGGTGAGCGAGTCTCCAGAAATCGCGGTGACTGACAAAGGCACGTCCTGCACGCTTTCTGAGCGCTTTTCTGCCGTCACAGTCACAATTGCCAGCTTCTTTTCTTCTTCTGGTTCGCCGTCTGCAGTTTGCGCGGATGCAATAGACAGCGTTGCAGTCAGCGCAACGGCGGCTGTGGTGCAGAATAGGGATCTCATTGTTGTAGTCGGCTGGCGCATGATTTTCCTCCAAATTTGCATCTCGACGCGAAACGAATGCATTTTTTGACTTCGAATGCAAGTTACCTTCTCCGGGCGCATTGCATACGAAGTCATTTTTGTGACAAGTGTTGCAAATTGGGCTCATCGACGTTTTGATCGCCGTTAGAACGCCGGTTGGAGATCATTGTAAGTAAAAAGCGACGGTTTCTCGTTCGATAGAAGAAAGTAACGATTGATCGTCGAGGACGTCTACCCTTCAGAGGACCAAACGCGAACCGAGTGGAGCGCTTCCTTGGTATCTAATGCCCGCGCCGAGACCGGGTAACCTGTGGTTTATGCGTGCTTTGCGGCGCTAGGTCGGAGGCGAAACGTTTGGTTCGCACGTTGAAGTGCGATGTAAGGGCTCCTTCAAAGCCATTCAGAACGTTCGATTGTTGAATTCAGCGTTCAATGCTTTCCGCATATGGATGAAAAGTCATTCGATTTCAGTCAGTTTCTTAGCAAGTGGTGCCCCCACACGGACGGCTGACGCCTCTTTTTTCTAAATTAAATAGTTACAAAACAAACACTTGCAGGGGTTGAATTTTTACGGTTTCCGCGGAATGTGTAGCCAAAATGTAGCAAACTCTGCGTGGCGAAGAGT
>JBCBQS010000008.1:0-28737 GCA_039820085.1 Pseudomonadota bacterium | reverse complement strand
GCATGGCGCGGCGGACCGGTTCATTGCCGCGGAACGAGAAGGACACGTTCGAAAGCCCGCCGGAGATATGACAGCCCGGGCAGGTTTCACGGATCACTTTGGTCGCTTCGATGAAATCGACGGCATAATTATTGTGCTCTTCAATCCCGGTGGCGACGGCAAAGATGTTGGGATCGAAGATGATGTCCTCGGCTGGGAACCCGACCTCTTCGGTCAGGATTTTGAACGCCCGCTGGCAGATCTCGATCTTGCGTGGAGCGGTGTCGGCTTGGCCAACCTCGTCAAACGCCATGACCACGACCGCTGCGCCATAAGACAAGCATTTATAGGCATGATCGCGAAACTGTTCCTCGCCCTCTTTCATCGAGATCGAATTGACCACGGCCTTGCCCTGAACGCATTTGAGGCCAGCTTCGATGACGTCCCATTTGGAGCTATCAATCATGATCGGGACGCGCGCAATGTCGGGTTCCGCCGCAATCAGATTAAGGAAGGTGGTCATCGCCTCGGCGCCGTCCAGCATGCCCTCATCCATGTTGATATCGATGATTTGCGCGCCGTTTTCGACTTGCTGACGTGCCACCTCAACCGCCGTGGCATAGTCGCCATTGACGATCAGTTTTCGGAACCGTGCGGAGCCGGTCACATTGGTGCGCTCGCCAATATTGACGAAAGTCTGGGAGGCTGTGGTCATTAAAATCTCAGTCGTTCAAGTAAATCGAATAGTGTTTTCGATGCGTCGCTTCTTATGGTGTCGTGGGTTGAAGAATCCGACAGGACATATTGTTCCCACTCCAGGCTCTTTTCCACAAATTCGATTGCCAGGTTGACGAGTTCTGCTGTTTCGTCGGGCTCGATGGCGATCTCAGGTACGCGTTCCGCCGATCTGGAATTCGAATGCCCCTTTGAAACCGCGATACATTCGGCCGCTACAACGCCCCTTTGAATTTGATGTAAGTCAATGTTTGAATTTGAAAATAGATCGATATCCAGCGCAGCTTTCAAACAAGTTGAACCTTCCGAAACAAACTCTGAAACCCAGAAATCTGCATCTGGCGACAACAAATACCGATCTAGTCCGTACACTTACTCCTCGTAAATCGTTTCAAAGCTGCCGATCAGCATCCGCGCGCCATCAAACGGCATGGTCAAAGTCTCATCATTGAACACAGGGTCGGTCATGCACTGTTCCATGCCTTTTTCGCGCGCCTCTTTCGATGGCCACTCGATCCAGGAAAAAACGATGACTTCGCCGGGCTTGGCTTTCACGGCCAAGGGGAAAGACGTCACCTCGCCATCCGGCACCTCATCGCCCCAATTGTCGACGACGCGCAGCGCGCCATACTTTTTGAAGACCAGGCTGGTGATCCGCGAGTGCTCCAAATAAGCCTCTTTGTTTTCAACCGGAACAGCGGCCACAAATCCATCAATATAGGTCATCACACATCCTCCCGAACGAGGCCTTTGAGGCCGTCAATGCTCTGCGCATTCTTGCTGTAGCGGCTCTCAATCCATTCAGTCTCTGACTTGTTTTCGACATAGCGCGTCAGCTGATCGCGCTCGCCTTTAAACTCGTAGAAGGGGACGCCCCAGCCGCAGCTGTCTTGAATGCGGGTCAGTTTGACTTTGAAGATGCCGCGGGCGCGGTCGAAGCCCGGGAACATGGCCAGCATCTCATTCCACTCAGCATGATGCGGATTGATCACTTCGCCGGTGCCGAACAGGCGCAGAATATTGGCGGGGCCGTCAAAGGCGCAGAACATGATGGTGATGCGGCCATTTTCTTGAACATGGGCCTGCGTTTCAATGCCCGAGCCCCCAAGATCAAGCCACGCCACCGTATTGCCGTCGAGAACTTTAAACGCGTCATACCCCTTCGGTGACAAGTTGACATGACCGTCGCCCGACAAGGGCGCGGTCGCCACGAAGAACATCTTTTGCTTCTCGATGAAGCGGATGATCTTATCATTGAGGGTGTCATAGAGTTTCATGGTGGTTTGCCTCCGCGTGCTGTCTTCGCCTTAAGATGCCACTTCGAAGGGCTCGAGGCCAGCAAGACGCATTGTGCTTTTGCTCGGCGCGATTTTGCGGGGTTTTAGACCTTCAATCGCATTGGCAAGGGCTTTGACATGATCTGGCGTCGTGCCGCAGCATCCGCCAATGATGTTGACGAGCCCGTCCTCAGCCCAACCGCCCAGCCGGCTTGCTGTTTCCTGGGGTTGTTCATCATATTCGCCCATTTCATTCGGAAGACCGGCATTCGGAAATGCGGCGACGCGCGTATCAGAGATGCGATCCAGGGAAGAAATGTGGGGGCGCATCAGCTCCGCCCCAAGCGCGCAGTTAAAGCCAATCGCAAACGGTTTTGAATGCCGAACCGAGTTCCAGAACGCTTCCACCGTCTGGCCAGAGAGCGTTCGACCCGACCGATCAGTAATCGTCCCTGAGATCCAAAGGGGCAGCGCGTCCATGCCTTCTGCTTCAAGGTCCATTTTCGCTTTTATGGCGGCTTTGCAATTGAGCGTATCCGTGATCGTTTCGATGAGATACATGTGCACGCCGCCATCGTTTAGCGCTTGGATCTGCTCGCGATAGGCTTGGTAAACCTGATCGAAAATCACCTCACGTGCGCCCGGATCATTTACGTCCGAACTCATTGACAGCATTTTATTGAGCGGCCCGATCGATCCCGCGATAAAGCGGGGCTTGTCAGGGGTTCGTTCTGTCCATTCATCAGCAGCGGCGCGGCCAAGACGGGCCCCTTCAAAATTGATATCGATCACGTCTTGAAGGGTCAGCGCATAGTCGTCTTGCGCGATGGTCGTCGCTGAGAATGTGTTGGTTTCAGAAATATCAGCGCCCGCTTCATAATAGGCATCATGCAAATAGGTCACACGATCTGGGCGGGTGAGACAGAGGATATCATTATTCCCCTTCATCTGGCCGGGATAGGCCTCCAGATTGAAGTGCTCATTGCGATAATCGTCTTCGCTGAGGCCCATTTTTTGGAACATCACACCCCATGATCCATCGAGCAGCAAAATGCGCTCGTCGGCGGCCTGATGGAGTTGATCGATGCGAGTTTGGCGATCGGTCATGCGGCTTGCGCTTTCGGCTTGAGACCAAGCAAACGGCACGTCGAAAGCGCCAGATTGGCTCGATTGAGGGTGTAGAAATGGAAATCCGTGACGCCCTGATCGGATAGCGCGTGGCAAAGCTCAACAGCGACATTCGCTGTGATGAGTTCGCGCGTTTCCGGATCGTCCTCAGTGCCGTCATAGAGCTCGTGCAGCCAATTTGGAACGCTCGCTTGGCACAGCCCTGAAATCCGTTTCAGGCCGTTAAAGTTTGGCTGAAGCATGATGCCTGGAACAATCGGCATGGTCACACCGCCCGCTCGGGCGCGCTCTAGGAAGGCGAAGTAAATGTGCGGCTCAAAGAAGAATTGCGTAATCGCTCGGTCTGCGCCGGCGTCTTGCTTGGCCTTCAAAAAAGCGATGTCTTCGTCCCAGCCATAGCTATCAGGATGGCGTTCGGGGTAACAAGACACGCTGATCTCAAAGCGCGCATCGGGCACGGCGCTGCGATACTCGCGCACGCCCGCAATCAGATCGACACTGTCGCGGAAGCCGCCCGGGTGCTGCTCAAACTTAGCGCCCATGCCATCTGGCGGATCGCCGCGCAGCGCAACGAGATGGCGGACCCCAGCTTTCCAGAAATCTTCGGCCACCTGCAGTACGTCTTCCTTGGTTGCCCCGACACATGTCAGGTGCGCGGCTGGCGCGAGCGGCGTGTCTTGGGCGATCTTTGCGACGGTTTTTTGCGTCCGGTCACGAGTTGACCCGCCAGCGCCATAGGTCACGGACACAAATTTCGGCGCCATGGGGGATAGACGTGCGACCGACTCCCAGAGTTTGGCTTCCATTTTGTCCGTTTTGGGCGGGAAGAACTCAAATGAGACATTCGGCGCAGGGGTCGTTTGCTGTGTCGCGATGGCGAGCGAAGTCATGCCGCTGCCTCCTGTTGATTGGCGGGGCGCGTGGCTGACCAAATCAGCACACTCAGCCCCTGATCGAGCGATGCGGGGGGATCAAAGCGTTGGGGCATATCAATTGCGAGGCCTGCTGCGTCGGCCCATGCAACCATATCCTCTTCGCGGATGCCAAGGCGGCGGTGGCCTTGGGTCTCACGCAAAAAGTCTAGATCGTGCGGTGCAAAATCAACCACCAATAATTGCCCACCCGGTGTCAGAATGCGGGCCGCTTCCGCCAGCACATCTTCTGGCTGTTCGAGATAGTGAAGCACTTGGTGGACGATGACCAAGTCGGCACTGGCCGCCGCAAACGGGGTTGCGGTGACATCCCCTTGCCGCACGCGTGCATTGTTCGCTTCGGCGCGGTTAAGATTGGCCCGTGCAACCGTGAGCATATGGTGCGACAGGTCCAAGCCCTCTGCTTCATCGGCATATGGGGCGAGCAAGCGAAGCATCCGGCCCGTTCCGGTCCCAAGATCAATGATATGGGAAAACTGCTTGTCCTTCACGATGTCGAGGATCGCCGCTTCAATGGCTGTTTCAGGATAGTGAAGCGCGCGCAGGCGATCCCAATCCTCAGCAATCTCGGAGAAGTAGGATTCCGCGGATGCGGCCCGCGACGTGCGGACTTCACGCAGTGCACTGATGTCCTCGGAAAACGGCGCGGCTGCCGTGTCCAACTCATCAAAAAGTGCGTCCAAGAGACGACCCGCCCAGCCTTTGCGACTTGCGCGGTAGAACACCCAAGACCCTTCTGGCAAGCGCTCGACCAGACCCGCCACAGTAAGAGTCTTTAAATGGTGCGAGAGACGCGGCTGACTTTGGTCTAGGATCTGGACCAGTTCGCCAACCGCAAGATCACCCTGGCGCAACAAAGCAAGAATGCGAAGGCGGGTGGGTTCACCGGCCGCTTTCAGGGCGTCAACGAGAGGGTCAAGATCTGCACTCATGGAGGACATATAAACGATCATTTATATGTTTTGCAAGCGAAAACTTGGGGTACCATCTGTGCTCGGTCGGCCACAGTTTTCAAGCATGTCTGAATATTCACATTAGGTTTATTTGATTTCCGGCATAAGCCTCCTCATATCGCTTGCCGATAAGAAGGATTGGACACAATGCGAAAAGCCCTTGCGCTGACAGCGACAGCACTCTCCCTTTCGGCCTGCGCGACGACCGCCACAGACGATGCGACAACGGGTGTGTACGATCCGTTTGAAGGCTGGAATCGCAGTGTTTATGCGTTTAATGACGGTGTTGACCGGGCAGTTTTGGAGCCGGTTGCGGACGGATATCGGGCGGTCACCACGCCTCCCATTCGCGGCGGCGTCACGAATTTCCTGACCAATTTGAACCAACCCGTCGTCTTTGCGAACACATTGCTGCAAGGAAAGCCTCTTGCCTCTTTCGACACGGCCACCCGGTTTGCGGTGAATTCGACCATCGGTGTTGCGGGCATTTTCGACGTTGCGACGGCGCTCGATGTTCCAGAGCATCGCGAAGACTTTGGTCAAACACTTGGGGTCTGGGGCGTTCCGAATGGTCCTTACATCGTCCTGCCGCTGCTCGGTGCGTCGAATTTACGTGATACAGTTGGCTTCGGTGTCGACAATGCGTTTGAGCCGCTCAATTATGCCCAATTTGAGGGCGATACCGCGTTTCGCGCAAGCCGCCAGGTGGTGAATGTTATTGCGATACGTGAACGGGTCGATGAGGCGGTCGAAATTCTCCGCGAGCAGCCTGAGCCATACGTGGCGCTGAGACGAAATTATACACAACAAAGAGCCGCCGCGATCCGCGACGGACGTGAGCAAGAGGATCCGTTCAAAGATTTGCCCGATTTCGATGATTATGATTTCGGCGATGAAGAAGACTTTGAGGCACAGGAATAGAAAAATGATCTCTCGGAACCTGATTTTATCAGCTGCTTTGATGGTGGCGAGCGCACTCCCAGCCTTTGCGGATGCCGAAACTGAGGAATATGTCCGCGTCAATGCGAACGAAGTTTTGGCGGCATTGAATGCGCCTGATCTGACGCCGGCCGAGCGTCGAACGCAATTCCAAACCTATATGGACGAGTTCACCAATCTGGACGCTGTCGCCAAATTCGTGATTGGCAAATACTCGAAACGCTTCACCGAAGAGGAAATGGATCTCTATCTCGATACGTTCCGGAACTATGCTCTGGTTGTCTACGAGTTCTATTTCAATGAATATCGCGGACAGGACGTGAAAGTTGTCGGCTCGAAAGATCGCAATGCGCGTGATTCCATTGTCGACACTGAAATCGTGCGTGCCGACGGACAGGAACTTGAAGTGCGATGGCGCGTTCTGAACCGTGGCGGCGAGTATCAAGTTGTCGATGTTGCGCTGAATGCTGAAGGCAACTTGATTTGGCTCGCGATCGAACAGCGCGCTCAATTCTTGTCCATTCTCGATCAGAATGCGGGCTCAGTTGATGCCTTAGTGGCGAAGATTACCAGCATGACAGACGAATTGGTGGCCCAGCGGCCTGCCGAAAGCAGCTAGTCTGACCCGATACCACACCTTCCAACGGGCGTCGGCGTTCCAGTCGGCGCCCGTTTTTGATTCCCGCATCATCGCCCCGTCTGGGCTTTACAGACGTGCGCGATGTCGGAATAGGCTAAGACCAAAGAGCATGGGGAGATTGGCGGGGTGCTGACAGGACCATATCAAACGCCAACAGCCTTGGTGAAAGAACCGCTGATGGCGTTCTTTTGGGTCATCTTGGCGCCCATCCTGTTTTTAACCGGCGCCGCGCTCATTGCGCTTCAGTTCATCCCGGCGTTTGAACCCGGCACGGCGGACGAAATCGCAGCCTACCAATTCTCATGGCTGATGTCCTGCCTCGGCATGGCCGCGTGGTTCGGACTTATGAGCGTTTGGTCCAACGCGATTGGCGCCGGTCCGTTTGCGGGCAAGATGCGAACTGAACCAAACTGGGTGGCGATCGGTCTGATTTCGGGACCGCTGATCCTGATCGTGCCGACAATGATTGTGAGCAGCTTCATGACCGAACCGGGCTGGCAATACAATCAAGAGGTCAATGAAGCGATTTTCGAACCGCAAAACTGGTCGCTGGCTTATGTTTTTGTCGCGGTGATTATGGCCCCCATCGTCGAAGAGATGGCGTTTCGCGGCGTTGCAATGGGCGCGATCCTTGCGCGGGGCTTCAGTCCTGTCGCCGCTGTCACCGTGTCGAGTTTGGCATTTGCGTTCAGCCATCAGCAATACTCGCCAGAGGCCATGTTCATCGTCTTTTTGAGTGGGGTCGGATTTGGCGTCTTGCGCTTGATGAGTAAGACGGTCCTTGTCCCGATCATTGCGCATATGGCAGCGAACGCGACGGTGCTGTCTTTAAGCTGGGTTGCGGCGAATCCCCCAACGTGAGGGGTTGCCGGAACTCATCAAACAGATCATTTCTCCGGCATGAGCGACGATCTCACACAAGAACAGATATATGACATTCCTCCCGGATACGACCCCTTACCTTGGCATCGGGGCTTCGGACGCCAGGTTGGGCCGCTATTTGAAAAGCGCGATGAGACCGGGCTGACTCGCGCGTTTCGGGTCGGCGAACACCATACCAATGGCATGATGAATGCGCATGGCGGGATGCTGATGACCTTCGCCGATATGGCATGGGGATCAGCGGTCGAAAAAAACGAAGACACATGGTGGGTCACCATCCGCTTGGTTTGCGATTTCCTCTCTGGGGCGAAACATGGCTCGTGGATCGAGGGACGCGGCGAGGTCTTGTCTGTCGTCGACGGCATTCACACCGTGGAAGGCCGGATTTGGAGCGGCGACAAAACCCTGATGACAGGCTCGGGGATCTTTAAGATCATCGAGAAACGGGCTTAAGAGATGGCTGACGATTTCAAAGAGATGAGCCCAGAAGAAGCCAATCTGCTCGCCCGATATCGTGGCGCAAAACCAGAGGCGCCCGAATGGTTCACCCACGCCGTCGAAACCCCCTATGAAGAGCACTTCATCGACGTTGAGGGCGCGCGCATTCGCTATCAAACCTGGGGCGATCCCGACCGTCCGGGCGTCTTGCTGTCACACGGAAACGGCGCGCATGCGCACTGGTTTGATTTTATCGCACCGGCTTTGGCAGAGCAGTATTTCGTGGTGGCGCTGACCTTTTCAGGCATGGGCGATAGCGCGTGGCGAGACAGCTATAGTTTCCCGACATTTAGCGCCGAGCAGATCGCCGTTTGCGAAGATGCGGGCCTATTCAAGCAGGGCCACAAACCGATCATCGTGGCGCACTCGTTTGGCGGCTTCATCACGCTTCACACCGCCGCGTCCCATGCGGACAAACTGTCTGGCGTGGTGATTGTGGATAGCGGCCTGCGACCGCCTGAGGACAAGTGGGATGGGCCGCCGCGCCGGAGCCGTGGGAACCGTGCCTATGCGAGCTTAGATGCCGCTTTGGCGCGCTTTCGTTTGGCCCCGCCCCAGCCCTGTGAGAACCACTATATTGCCGATTATATCGCGCGGCACAGCCTGAAGCAGGTCCAGAACGATGCCGGCCAAACCGGATGGATTTGGAAGTTTGACCCCGCCATGCTGATCAATTTCGCGTTTCAAAAAATGTCGACCAATATGCTGGCTGACGTGGCGTGCCCGGTCGCGTTGATGCGCGGGCAAGACTCGGTCCTCGTGACGGATCGGATCTGGGACTATATGCGCTCGCTGCGCGATGGCATGGACATGGTTTCCATTCCGGATGCGCAACACCACGTCATGTTGGATCAACCGCTCGCCTTTGTGGATGAGGTTCAGAAACAGCTCGATCGCTGGTCTTATTGAGGCGCCATGTTGCGTTTTGGGCGCGAGCGCTTAAACACCGCCCGCCATGATCACAATTGTTCCTGAGTCCCCAACTGAACACGCAGACGCCATTGAAGCGCTCTATGATCGCACGTTCGGGCCGGGCCACTTTGCCAAAACCGCCGAACGCTTGCGCGAAGGCAATGCCTCTTTGCCGGATTTGACCCGCGTGGCTCTGCTTGATCATGCGGTGATTGGCGTTTGCCGAATGTGGCCGATTAAGGTCGGACCCGAAGCCCATATGGCTGTCTTTGTCGGCCCTGTCGCAGTCGCCCCGCGCGCGCAAGGGCAACGCCTTGGACTGACCATTACCGGCGAAGCCCTAGAGGCGGCAACCCAAGCTGGCTGGGACGCGGCGGTCATTATTGGCGCGCCAAGCTATTTCGGAGAACTTGGGTTTGAGACGGTTGCGAAAGATCGCTTCACCTTTCCGGGACCACAGGACATGTCTCGGGTCATGGTGCGTGGCTTAGCCGGACGCGCAGACCACTTGTCTGGCCCGGTCCGGGCGGCCTAGCGGCCTTCGCGGCGCCAGGCGAATAAGAGCGCGAAGAGGATCAACCCAATCGCCAGGAGGCCCGGCAAAAGGGGCAGGCTGGTTGAGCTGCGCACCGCATAGGCGCCGCGCTGTTTTAGCCCGAGCCAATTGCTCCCAGCGGCATCGGCGCGGCGGCCAACCAGGCGGATGTCGGGCCGGTCTCCAACACGTTCCAAAGCATAGGTTCCACCGCCAGAGCTCTCAACCAGAGGCGCTAGAACCTCACCTGTTGCTTCCAGGGCCGCAAATTCGCGTGGATTGGCGGGGCCATTTAATGCCACGGCTTCAAGACCACCTGAGAGCGCCCGATACAGCCCCAATTGATCGACCGGCACTTCGGCATTGTAGCTGCCAGGCCCGTCATTACGCCAGTCTGGTTCTAGGAAGCTGCCATCTGGCGTTTCGATGATCAAAGGGGCGGCGCGATCCGCTAAGGTGCGCAAATTGGCGCGCACCGTATCGCCTTGCGCGATTAATTGCAGTTGGCGCTCATCGAGCTCTGGCTCTTTCATCAACCAGTGAACGGATCGGCGGATCAGGTCCGAAAAGGGACCGCCGCCATCATATCCGCGCGCCCAAAGCCAAATCTGATCAGACAGCAATTGCGCAACGCGTCCCTCTCCGACGCGATCCACCGCGAATAGCGGCGCGCCGTCTTCGGTCCGCATAAGAACATCGCCTGTGTCGGCGCGGGCTTGAATGAATCGCAGCCATTGGCCCCATTGCTGGCCAGCAAAGTCTTCCGTGATTGTATGGCGCATCCCTTCTTCGGAGAGGATCGGTAGTACATCTTCTGTGATCACCTGTCCGGTCGGCAGCGCCGGGAGGATCCCGGCCAAGGGGGTGCGCGCAAGACTGGCGGGACCGGCAAAACTCTCGCCCGCGACAACAAGCAATGCACCGCCTTCGTCAACATAGCGTGCCACATCGGCAAGATAGCCCATCGTGATGACGCCGCGGCGCTCATATTGGTCGAAAATGATAAGATCAAATCCGTCGAGTTTGTCTTCGAACAGCTCTTCTGTTGGGAAGGCGATCAACGCCATCTCTTCCAAAGGGGTGATGTCTCGCTTGTAGGGCGGGCGCAAAATTGTGAAGTGAACAAGATCGACGGACGGATCAGATTTGAGCAGGTCCCGCCAGACGCGCCCCGATGCATTCGGGCGACCGGTCACCAGCAAGACCCGCAAACCATCCCGGACGCCTGAGATGGTGGCCGCCGTGCGATTATTGGCGAGCGTTAATTCTTGTTCGCCTTCTGGGGTCTCAAACACGACGATATTGTCACCGCGGCGTTCGACTTCGATGAAGATGCTTGTATCTTCGCCAGCTTGTATGGCCTGGACCTGAGAACGCCCGCCATTGATCGCATAGTTGAGCGGAACGGTTCCGCCCGCAGGATCGTCAATGCGAACGATGAATTCTGCTTCGTCACCGACAATGTCAAAATTCGGCGCTTGTACGAGCGTGATGCGGCGGTCCTGTGCCTGCGGATCACCGGTGATTAAAGCATGGATCGGACCGAGTTCCCGAATGCGACTGAGATCCTGGGGCAGGTCATGGACTTGTCCATCTGTGATTAACAGGGCGCCTGCGATACGGTCGCGCGGGACATCGGCCATTAAGCCTTCAAGCGCCCCGATCAAACGCGTGCCATCGCCCTGGGTCTCGCTTTCGATGACCCGAAGGTCGATGCTTGGGTCTGCCTCCAACTCAGCTCGGATCGCTTCGAATGCCGCGCTGGCAATGTCCGTCCGAGCGCCAAAATTCATACTGTCTGAGCGGTCGACCACAATCGCTGCAACCGAGGGCAGGGGCTCGCGTTCTTCTTCGACAATGGCGGGGTTGGACAAAGCGAGCAATCCGAATGCGCCGGCCAAAATCCGGGTCAGCCAGGCTTTTCGAAAGGCGATCACATAAACCACGAGCGTCACGGCGCAAAGCGCGGCCAAGACCCAAAAGAAGGGCCAACCCACCAAGGGGTCGAATGACAGGCGGGAGGCTTCGATCATGGGATCACCCCGTCTTGAACATCAAAATCGCCGACACCGTCATCCTCGCCTAAGCGCTCTAAAAGGGCGGGAATGTGAACTTGGTCCTCTTTGTAGTTCCCAGTCAGAATATAGATGATCAAATTCACGCCAAACCGGATCGACATTTCGCGCTGGAGATCGCCGCCATCGACCGAATAGATCGGGCGTCCACGCTCATCGACCGCCCAAGCCGCAACATAGTCCGCGTCGCCGACAAACAGACGACTGACGCCGTCTCCGCGCCGCTCCTCTTTATCGGCAGCCCCGGTTGCTTCAATCCATAGGTTTCGGTTCTCATAGCGTCCTGGGAAGGATTGAAGGAGGTAGTAAGACCGGGTCAAAACATGATCTGTCGGCACTGGGGCAAGGGGCGGCGTATCCAAGCCGGTGAGAATCTCATCCAAGCCTTCGAAGCTGTTCCCGCCACCGACCGTCCCGCCGCGCCGGGTGTCAATGAACAGCGCTCCGCCATTGCGCATATAGGCGTTCAAACGCGAGACCGCGACGTCGCTAAACGGTTCCGGGTTTTCAGGAAGCACCAAAAAGAGAACCGGATAAACATCCAGTGCATCCGTTTCCAAATTGATGGCGTGCGGGGCGGCGGGCTCAACGCTGGACCGGCGGAACAGGACCAGGCTTAGCCCTTCCAGCCCGGCTCTCGTCGCGCGATCGGTGCGCGCATCGCCGGTCTCGATATAGGCGAGGCGCATTTCTAGTGCGGCGGCGGTTTCCTTATCCACGCCGCTTGTCTCAGACAGCCCCAGGGCTGTTTGCGCCAAGGCAGGCGGCGACAGGGCGACGAAGCTACCCGCAGCAACGCTGACCGCGACGACGGCTGCCGCGCGTCCAAAGCGCGGCAATCGCCCCGCCAGCGCCAAGGCAACAATCAGATCAATGCAAAGCAGGATCAGAGCCATCGCCAAGAGCAAGCCGCCCAGTCTGAGCGTGCGTGCTTCAGTATCGCCAAGCAAGGTTGCTGCGGCGGGCCAATTGGTCACTTGCACAGGTGTGTATTCGGCCGCGACGTTCAGCGCGCGTGTGCCTGCTGGACCTTGATAAAGACCGGGTGGATGCGTTTCGGACGGGACAACGGCGCCAAAATCGCTGGATCTTAGCGGCGTTGCCCCCGCGCTCGGTTGGGTGAGCCGTCCCGCACCGTTGAGGGTGAGGGCAGGGGTGTAGAGGCCCTCTTCATCGGCGACCGCCTCCCCGCGCCCCGCCGCGATGGAGCGGCGCAACATGTCTACAAAGACGCCCGCATAAGGCAGATCAGACCAATCGGGTCCGGCGGTGACATGGAATAGAATGAGCGTGCCCTCGCCGCGTCGATCTGCGGTCACGAGCGGGCTGCCATCGGCCAGTCTCGCCCAGGTGCGCCGCGCAAGCTCAGGCCCCGGACGCGCCAGCACTTGCTGACGGACGCGAATATCCTCGGGCGGCGTGAGGCCCGCGAACGGTGATGCGTCGGGAAAGCTGCCCAGCGGCTGGGGCTCTTCCCAGGTCAGCGTGCCGCCAATCGCGCGCGACGACCGGCGTAACGGCGCTGGCACCAAATCGCTATTGCCCGACACCGCTTGCGGCCCAGCCATGCGCGGTCCAGCAAACCGGATCAGTGCACCGCCCTCGTCAATCCATTGCGCCAGTGCGTCGCGCGCTTCTGTGTCGATCTGCCCAATATCGGTCAGAATGATCGCGTCCGGATTCTCGGCAATCAGGTCTGTAAGATCGCCCTCAGAGATGGTCGCAAAGGGTTCGAGCGCTTTGCGGACATAGTGGATGTCAGACAAGAGGGGTTGGGCGGTGCTATCGCCGCTGACCAGACCGACCCGACGCGAGCGATCAGCGCTGTCCCACAGCCAAACCGTTCCTGCCGATGCGGCGCCGGTGACTTGGAACCGCGCCACGCGCGCCAACGCGGCGGGCGGAAGAGCAAAGGTTGCTGTTGCGGCGGCTTCGCCTTGCGCAAAGTCGAGGTCAGCTGTGGCCAGCGCGGCGCCATCAAGGGTCAGCGCCGAGACGAAATGCGAGGAGGCTTCGCGGCGATCAGCCCGAGCCGCCGTGATCGCAACGCCTTGCGCATCGCCGCGCAATCGATTGAGCGCGACGGGGCCGCGCGGCGTGGCGGCGTAAATGCTGAGCGGTGCCAACTCAGCGAGCGCCCGGCCAAACGGGCCCGCGGTTTCTGGATCCAGCCCATCGGTCAGCCATAAGATCCGTCCTGGCCGCAGCTGGCTGTCCTGCAGCCGGGCAAGGGCGTCGACGCGGTCGACGCTCCAGGGCTGAGGTTGGAGCGAGCGAATGCGCGCTTCTAAGCCGGATCGGTCGAGCCGTTCGTTCGGGTCGATGGGAAGGTCGCGAGGCGCGGTCAGCAATAAATGGGCGGGCGTGTCACGGGCTTCACTGTCGAGCGCAGACAGGCCTGCAGAGCGAATTTCGCCCCAGCGCTGCGCACTTGTCCAGCCATCATCAATGACGACCAATACTGACTCTGCATCCGTCGATCCTCGCACAGCATTCGGCGCATAAAGCGGCTGCGCCAGGCCAATTATCGCAAGCGCTGCCGCGCCGAGCCGCAACAGCAAGATCCACCAAGGGGTTCGGGCCGGGGTTTCTTCTTTTGCAGCAACATCATCCAAGAGCCGCAGGCTCGGCAATTGCGCCTGTTTCGGGCTTGGGGGTGTCGCCCGCAAAATGTACCAAATCACGGGCAGGGCGATCAGACCCAGCAATGTGAGCGGGGCCATAAAGAGAAACGGGCCGAGACTCACGCTTTGCCTCCAAACTGCTCAAGCGCCGCTTGCACCGCCGCGGCGCCGCGCAAAGCCGCTGTGTCGGTGCGATGGCGCACCAACGCCCAGCCCATGCCGGTGGCAAGATCCGCAAGCGCCGCCTCATGCGCGGCCATTTTTTCCAGATATTCGTCGCGAACGGTCTCCGCGCGGCCGAACAGCTTTTCAAGGCCGCTGCCAGGCCGATTGAATCGCGTGCGGCCCGAATATGGAAACTCATGTTCGATCGGGTCGCTCACCGCCAGCAGAACGCCGTGCCGGCAGGTTTTCGCCAGCAGCGAAATTCGGTCGCGCCAGACCTCGACGCCGTCATAAAAATCGCTGGCAACGATGGCGAGCGCCTGCGCCCGCGGCGGCACAATTGTGTCTGAGAGCGTGCCAAGGAGATCCTCGGCGAGTTTGTCTGGGGCGGCTTTGCCAAGACTTGCCGGGCGTGTTCCGCCGATCAGACCAATGCGTTCGCCCTCTTTGGCGAAGACGATGCCAAGGGCGAGCAAGATGGTGCGCGCGCGGTCAGCTTTAGTCTCGCGGCCCGGATCACTCGACCAGTCAAATCCTGGATGCGGGTCCAGCCATGACAAAATGGTTCGGGCGGTTTCAAGCTCTGTCTCACGCACAAAATATTCGTCGCCGCGCGCGCTTCGGCGCCAATCGATACGGTCGGCCGCATCAGTTTGGGCATAGCGTCTATACTGCCAGAATTGTTCTCCAGACCCTGACCGCTTTCGGCCTGCTGCGCCGGGATGAATCACATCAGCCGCTGCGGCCTGCAAAGACAGTCCGGGCAATTGCCGGGCGAGGGCTTCGGCATCAGCGCGTAACGTGGACAGGGAAATCACTCTTGGATTAGCTCCCAAATGTACATGAGCGCCCAAGTTCGAGCGTTTCATTCATGATTTGCGTGGCCTCTGAATCCGGATCGCGATTGCTCAAGGCGTCTTGGATTTTCTCGAGCCGATGATTGATATCATATTCGAGATAAGCCTCGTCCATGCGACCCGAATATCTGGCGTTTAGCTTTTGAATCGCTTCGCCAATTTTCTCTGAGGGCACGTCTTGCAGCTCCGCTGGATCGACGCCTTGCTCGGCGCCTTCTCGGATAATATCGGTGATTTCGACCACCGTGATTGACGCCAAACAGTCGATCTCGATCTTTTCTTCATCTGAAATCGGATTGACCTGGCTGCAGGCTGTAAGCGCTATAAACGCTGGGATTACGAGCAGTGTACGCATCGTTCTATGCGGCCTTTTTGACCAAATCATCGATCAGATGCGTGAGTCCGGGCGCTTCACCGGTTGGATCATATCGCATGCCCATCCGGTGGGCGAGGCAAGGTTCGGCCAAGGCTTCAACATCTTCGATGCTCGGCGCTAAACGTCCCCGTAGCAGCGCCCGAGCGCGGCACGCCAGCATCAGCGCCTGACCCGCACGTGGGCTCGGCCCCCAATCAACAAATCGGCGCACGCGCTCATCTTCACTCTGTTCTGGCCGGGCATCACGGACCAAAGCGAGGATCGCATTCAAAACCGCTTCGCCGACCGGCATTTTGCGGATCAAAGCCTGTAACCCAATCAATCCCTCAGCGGATAGAGCGGTTTCCACCGGCTTTTCGTCGCCGCCCGTGGTTTCAATCAGGATTTTGCGCTCCGTATCGAGATCTGGGTATGTCACATCAATTTTGAGCAAGAACCGGTCGAGCTGTGCTTCCGGAAGAGGATACGTGCCTTCCTGTTCAATCGGGTTTTGCGTGGCCAATACGTGGAACGGCGCGGGCAGATCATAGCGAACCCCCGCGACGGTCACATGCTTCTCCTGCATGGCTTGCAGCAAAGCAGATTGGGTACGCGGTGAGGCGCGGTTGATCTCATCTGCCATTAAGAGCGACGTAAAGATCGGGCCTTTAATGAAGCGGAACGCCCGGCTGCCATCAGCGCCTTCATCCAAAACTTCTGAGCCCAAAATATCGCCCGGCATCAGGTCGGGAGTGAATTGGATACGTGCATTATCGAGCCCTAGCGCCGTGCCGATCGCTTCAACAAGCCGTGTTTTCGCCAATCCGGGTGCGCCGATCAGGAGAGCGTGCCCCCCCGCTAAAATGGCGGAGAGTGCCAATTCGATAACCCGTTCTTGTCCGAACACTGCTTTACTGATCTCGGATTTCACGTTTGCGAGCGTTTCGCCCGCGGCCTCTGCCTCTGCGACAATGGCTGGATTATCGTCTGCCATGAGTACTCCGTCTTCACTAACCACTACAGTCGCACTAGGTCTAGGCGAGAACATGGCGGAGCACCACATGAAAAGCGATGGAAATCCTGTCATTTCCTTAGAAGACGTTTTACGCGCCATTGCCCCGAATGGTTTGGACGGTCCTTTACCACCGGTGCATCTGTGGAATCCGCAAAATAGCGGCGATATTCAGATGGAAATCCGGCGCGATGGCAGCTGGTGGCACGAAGGCACCAAAATCAAACGCGAGCGCTTGGTGAAACTGTTTTCGCGCATTTTGCGCAAAGACCCAGACGGGCAGATTTACTTGGTCACCCCGTATGAAAAAGTCATTGTCCATGTTGAAGATGCGCCATTCGTTGCGGTTCGTGTGGACCGTGCGGGAGAGCCAGGTGCGTCGCAAACGCTGGCCTTTACGACCAATCTTGGCGATGTCGCGCTGGCCGGGGCGGAGCAGCCGATCCGCGTTGATATCGATCCTGATACGCAAGAGCCGAGCCCTTATGTCTTGGTTCGCGGCGGATTGGAGGCGAAATTGTCGCGTCCCGTTTTTTATGAATTGGCCGATATGGCAGAAGCGTTTGAAGGCGCAGCCGGACAGCTCGGTGTGTGGTCACAAGGGCAGTTTTTTGAGCTAGGACCTGCGGCATAATGAGCTACACCACCCTTGATGATTTCTTGATGCGCGCCAGCGATCGGCTCGATCCCCTGCATGGGAGCGGCCAATTGTCCGAGGCGGGCGATCTCGATTTCGTCGATCGCGATCAATTGCATGCGATCCGCCCGGCGGCGGTTCTGATTCCTGTGATTCCGAGGCGTGACGGGCCAACTGCGCTGCTCACACGGCGTCCGGACACGATGGCGTCACATCCAGGCCAGGTCGCGTTTCCAGGCGGTAAAGTGGATCAAGTCGATGCGGATGAAGTCGCTGCGGCGTTACGCGAAGCCGAAGAAGAGGTCGGCATCGTGTCCGATTCCGTTGAACTGATCGCGCGGTCTGCCCCGTATGTGACCGGCACAGCGTTTCGGATTACGCCGGTTCTCGGGGTTCTGCCGTCAGATTTTCAAGCGCGCCCCGACCCAACTGAAGTTGCAGATGTGTTTGAAGCGCCGCTCGATTTCCTGTTCAACACAGCTAACCACCAGATCGGTAAGACCTTTTATAAAGGAAAACACCGCCAATATATAGAAATGCCCTGGCAAGGATTCCGAATCTGGGGCGTTACCGCTGGGATCATTCGTGATCTTTATGCGCACTTGTATGAATCGTGAGGAGATCGCCGCGTGGCACCCCGTATCCTTTTGCAACTCGCTTTATTCGCGCTGCCCTTCATTCTGTTCGGCATTTACCGACTGGCGCTGACAGAAGCTGAACAAGAAGGTCGCAAGCCGTGGCCCATCCGTGTCCTGTTCGGGACCGGCTTGGCTCTGGGCGTTGGCTCTTGGTTGGCGCTTATTATGATCGATCGCGGTGGCCGCGAAGAGTGCTATCGCCCGGCGCAAATCGTCGATGGCGTTGTGGTCCGCGGCGAGAGTTACCCGTGCGATAAAGATCTCGGTGCCGTCGGATTGCCCCGTAATGAAGACCCGGGCGGCCAGGCCGAAGGGGTTGGCGAGCGCCAAAACTTTGACGGCACGCCAATCGAGATCAACGATGACACGGCCGAAACCCTTGAAGACCCTGACCGCTGATTGGTTGACGGCTGGGTCGACGCGGCAAGTTGTTGCTGCGCTCGAAGCGGCCCGCCCAGACTGTGCGAGATTCGTCGGCGGGTGCGTCCGTAATGCGCTCATGGATCGGGTTGTGGATGATATTGATATCGCCACGCAATTGACCCCGGAGGAAACGCTTGCCGCGCTTCAAACGGCAAACATACGGGCCATTCCGACGGGGATCGAGCATGGCACAGTGACGGCGATTGTTGATGGCGAGCCGTTTGAAATCACCAGTCTTCGTCGCGACGTCGAAACAGACGGTCGCCGCGCTGTGGTCGCGTTTACAGAGGACTGGGCAGAAGATGCACAGCGCCGCGACTTTCGCCTGAATGCCCTTTATGCGGCGCCAGATGGCACGATTTTCGATCCCGTCAGTGGCGGAATTGAAGACGCGCTGGCGGGGCGCGTTATTTTTATCAACGATCCAGATGAACGTTTGCGCGAAGACTATCTGCGCATCTTACGGTTCTTTCGGTTCAACGCTTGGTATGGTGCTGGGCTCGACACGGACGGTTTGGCAGCCTGCCAGCGACAACGCCACGGGCTCGCTAAAATTGCCAAAGAGCGGATTTGGAAAGAGTTGAAAAAACTCCTGAACGCGCCGCGACCTTTGCTCGCATTGGTGGCGATGGAACAAACCAGTGTGCTGGATGATGTGCTCCCCGATCATGACGGCACCGATCGCCTGCACGATCTCGAGCTGACAGAGCAGCTGACCGGCGTTCAGCCCGATCCGATGCTTCGGTTGATGGCGCTATTGCCGCGCTCCGCTTTAGCGGTTCAGCAAACCCAAGCCGCGCTCCGGCTGTCAAATGAAGAGAGCAATCGCCTGACCATGTGGGCCGCAGACAATCTGCCAGAACCGGTCGGGATGAAAAGCCAAGAGCTTCGCGCCACGCTCTATTGGCATGGCAAACAAGCCGTGGTGGATCGCGCCATGCTGGCCGGCGCGGATGTTCGCGATCTTTTGGCCGCTGTCCGTACCTGGCGACGGCCCGACTTTCCGATCACTGGCGACGATGCTTTGGCGGCCGGGCTGGAAGGTCGAGACATTGGCGAGGCGCTCAGCCGCGTTGCAAAGATCTGGGTTGAGAGCGACTTCGACCTGACGCGCGAAGCCCTGTTACCGCTCTTAGTTGAGCAGCAGGATTGATATATTGAGGTAGCCCGCAAAGCTTACCCACAGCAGATAAGGTGCCTGTAAAATCGCCGCGGCGGGCGAGTGTTTGGCAAAGGCCCGCATCATGGCGACAATCATCAACCAAAGCGCAGCCAGCACGATCAGCGCGATCGAGACTTCGTGGAAGCCGAAGAACAGCCAGCTCCAAGAGATGTTTAGCGCGAGTTGCGTGAAATAGAGCCCCAAAGCCGCCGAGCATGCCGCAAACGTCCCGGCTTTCACCCGCACCAGAATGGCGCCAATGGCCATCAAAACGAAAAGTGTCGGCCAAACCACCGCAAACACGATGTCGGGCGGCGTGAGCCCCGGCTTTTCAAGCGCAAAATACCAGACATCTTCACTGCCCGCCGAAACGGCGGCGCCTAATCCTGCTGTTGCCGCTGTCATGACCGCGATCAAAAAGACGGTCAAAGTGGCAGGACGATGGTCAGGCATATACGTGCCGTATCAGGTCAAACCAGATTCGTCACCGGGCGCTTATGGCCATTTTACCATTGGCGGCATTGAGGAGAGAATACTTGTGACATTGCCGCCGGTTTTGAGCCCAAACGTCGTCCCGCGATCATAAAGCAGATTGAACTCGACATAGCGGCCACGGCGGATCAGCTGTTCGTCGCGCTCCGCGTCGGTCCAGCCTTCATTCATCCGCCGCCGCGCGAGCTTAGGGTAAATATCTGCGAATTGCTTGCCGACCTCTTGAGTGAAGGCAAAGTCGCGCTCCCAGTCTCCGGAATTATAGCGATCATAAAAGATCCCGCCGGTCCCGCGCGGTTCATCGCGATGTGCAAGGTGGAAATACTCATCACAGCGTTGTTTGAGATCCTCATAGGAGACCTCCTCATACGGATCGCAGGCGGCTTTCATCGCCGCGTGGAAATCGATCGTATCAGGGAAATCCTGTTGGCGCTGATAGTCGAGGAGCGGGGTCAGATCCCCCCCGCCGCCAAACCAGCTTTCACTGGTCACCAACATACGTGTGTTCATGTGCACAGCGGGCACGCGCGGATTGTGAAGGTGGGCGATCAATGAAATCCCAGCGGCCCAAAACCGGCCATCTGAGTCGTCTGCGCCGGGGATTTGTGCCCGGAACGCTTCCGAAAAGGAGCCATAGACTTCCGAAAAGTGCACACCAACTTTTTCGAAGAATTTGCCGCGCATGATGGCCATGCGACCTCCGCCAAGATCTTCGCTGCCATCGCCGCGTGACCAGTCAGTCTTTTCAAATCGACCGGGTTGGCCTGTGTAGAGCGGGCGCTGTGCGTCATCTTCGAGGGCTTCGAATCGGCTGATAATTTCGTCTTGGAGCGATTTGAACCATGTGGCTGCGCGCTGCTTTCGAGCTTCTATTTCGGACATTTCTACTCTTTTGGGTTACCTTAAAAACGGGCCATACAAGTCTGGTCCGCATTTCACATCAGGTAAATCCCTGATTGTGCACGATATGTCGCTCCGCGCGCGCATGTGGATTTAGGGACTGCAAACTGTTTGAAAGATCGTCTATGCGCGCTACTTCCCTGTCGGGAGATGATTGCGGCGGTGCGCCGCAATGAAAAATTTTTCGAAGAGTGTATCTAACCTCAAACTAATATGCCGAAGGAAAATCTAACGTGAGCGATACCAGCGCGACGACCGTCGATGAAGTGGATGAAGACCGCCGTGACTTCATCCATATAGCCGCTATTTCCGCCACTGTCGGGGGCGCAGGCCTCGTGGCTTATCCGTTCATTGATCAAATGAACGCAGCCGGCGACACCAAAGCTGCCTCGAGCCTTGAAGTTGATGCCAGCAAAGTGCCTCTAGGCGGTGAAATTCGCGTACTGATCGGTGGCAAGCCGTTCTTCCTACGCCACCGGACACCAGAAGAAATCGCGGCGGCTGTCAGTTCTGACTCCGCGCGCATGCCAGACCCAGAAACGGACGCAGAGCGCCTTATGCCGCTCCCGGATGGGACGCTTAACCCAGCAATCCTCGTGACATCTGGTGCGTGTACGCACCTTGGCTGTGTGCCGGTCGGCCCAGCACAAGGCAATGTCGGTGACTATGGCGGTTGGTACTGCCCGTGCCACGGCTCGCACTATGATACATCAGGTCGAATTCGGAAGGGCCCAGCCCCGACAAATCTACCAATTCCAAACTACGAGTGGGTGTCAAACTCAGTCGTGAGAATCTCGCTTTAAAGGAAGGACACAGACCCATGAGCGGACACGAGTCCACCTATAAGCCGAACACAGACATCGAAAAATGGCTCGATAGCCGTTTGCCGATTATTCGTTTGGCACATGACAGTTTCGTCGATTTTCCGACGCCGAAAAACCTCAACTATTGGTACACGTTTGGCGGCATCCTCGCCATCTGTTTGATGATCCAGATCATCACCGGTGTTGTGCTTGCGATGCATTATACCGCAACGGTCGACGAAGCGTTCGGCTCGGTTGAGCGGATTATGCGCGATGTCCCATTTGGCTGGTTGATCCGCAACATTCACATGGTCGGCGCGTCAATGTTCTTCTTGGCCGTTTATGTGCACATGTTCCGCGGCCTGTATTACGGGTCTTATAAAGCGCCGCGCGAAGTTCTGTGGCTGCTTGGCTGTGTCATCTTCCTGCTGATGATGGCGACAGCCTTCCTTGGCTATATGTTGCCTTGGGGACAAATGTCCTTGCACGGCGCGAACGTGATCATCAACTTGTTTGGCGCCATCCCATTGGTCGGTGAGGCCATTCAATCCTGGTTGATGGGCGGACCATCTGTGGGCAATCAAACGCTCCAGCGCTTCTTCTCATTGCATTATTTGCTGCCATTTATGATTGCCGGTGTTGTGATCCTGCACATCTGGGCGCTGCACGTGCCCGGCAACAATAACCCAACCGGTCAGGAAGTTCAGGACGTCGAGAAAGACACGATCCCATTCCACCCGTATTATACGGTGAAAGACGGGTTCGCGATTGTCGTGTTCTTAATCATCTTTGCCGTCTTCGTGTTCTATGCACCGAACGTGCTCGGCCACGCTGACAATTATGTCGAAGCCAACCCATTGGTGACGCCATCGCACATTGTGCCGGAATGGTATCTCTTGCCGTTCTACGCGATTTTGCGGGCCATTACGTTTGATATCGGCCCGATTGATGCGAAATTGCTGGGTGTGATCTTTATGTTCGGATCCATCGCTGTGCTGTTCGCCCTGCCTTGGCTCGACACCTCTAAAGTGAAGTCTATGCGCTACCGCCCGGTCGCAAAGCAGTTCTTCTTCGGCTTCGTCGTTGCGTGTTTGCTGCTGAGCTGGTGCGGCGCTGAGAACCCGGACAACCCGATCATTCCATTGGGCGAAGATAAGCTGGTCGTGACGTATACAGATGCCGCTGGTTTGGAAGGCTCACGTGTGTTCGAAGAGTTTGCCCCAGCCTCGCAGTTCCGCGATGAGACGGTGACCGCAGGCGGAACGGCCTCGGTCGGCATTCAGGTCGCCCCAGCGTTCCGTTTCCTACATTTGTCGCAGCTCATGACGCTCTACTATTTCGCTTACTTCTTGCTGATCTTGCCATGGCTCGGTTTGCGGGAACGCCCGAAAGGTGAGCCGGACTCCATCCACCAATCTGTTCTCGGAAACGAGATGCCCGCAGCGGCACCAGCGGAATAAGGAAATCTCTAATATGAATCTCCTACGTCCACTTATTGCCGGTCTCGGCGCTCTCGCGATCGGCCTTACGGCGAGCGCGGCGGGCGGCGCGAAAAAAGCGTCAGAACCCGAAGGCGGCTGGCCATTTGCGAAAGTTCCAGCGGGCACGCTCGAACAAGAAAGCATGCAACGCGGCTTTCAGGTCTATAAAGAAGTCTGTGCGTCGTGCCACGGATTGGAATTGCTGTCTTACCGAAACCTCGGTGAAAAAGGCGGCCCGTTCTACAGCGACGAATATTCCAATGCGAACGAGAATCCGTTGGTGAAAGCCATCGCGGCCGAAGACGAAATTCTGGACCCAACCCCGGATGAGTTTGGCGATCCAGTCTATCGTCCAGCAACGCCTGCCGATACGTTCCGCTCGCCTTATCCAAATGATCAAGCGGCGCGCGCGGCGAATGGCGGCGCTCTGCCACCAGATCTTTCGGTCATTACCAAAGCCCGCGGCAAAGGCGCTGAAGGTGATGGGGCAACCTATGTTTACGCCCTGCTCAAAGGCTATCCTGCGTTGGACGATGTTCAGTTCAGACAGGATCCCGATGGCAGCTTCGTCAACTTCATTGAATTTGACGATGGCGAAACTGTTGGCGAGCTGATCCAACCGCTCGGGCAGTATTACAATCCATACTTTGAAGGGGACACGACCCCACAATGGAGCGGTGACCCGCGCCACAAGCCTTATGGGGGCTTCCTGGCCATGCCAGCGCAGCTGCCAGATGGCCGCGTCGAGTACATGGATGGCACAGAAGCGACGACGGCACAGATGGCCTATGACGTCGCACAGTTCCTCCACTGGGCGGGTGATCCGAAGCAGTCGCAGCGCAAGTCACTTGCGCTTCCTGTGATGCTCTACCTGGTCTTCTTGTCGATCCTCTTATGGTTCTCTTACAAGCGGATCTGGCGCAACGTCGCGCATTAAAACAGCGACCAACAGAACGTGAATTGACGACCCCGCCCTGGATTGCTCCAAGGGCGGGGTTTTCACATGCGGAGCAAACTCAATGGCGAAATGGGTAATCGGGGTGATTGGCGGCTCGGGGCTTTACGAGATTGAGGGGTTGGAAAACCCGCAGCGCGTTGAGGTCGAGACCCCTTGGGGGACACCGTCTGATCCCCTGGTGACTGGCCAAGTCGGAGACATCGGCTTTGTGTTCTTGCCGCGTCATGGCAAGGGCCATCGCCTGACTCCAACAGCAATTCCGTATCGCGCCAATATCGACGCGCTCAAGCGTCTGGGGTGCACGGATGTTTTGTCCTTTTCCGCCTGCGGCTCTTTGCAGGAAGCCTATGCCCCCGGCGACTTTGTCATGGTCGACCAATTTATTGACCGCACATTCGCCCGCGAGAAGAGCTTCTTTGGGCCCGGCATGGTGGCGCATGTCTCTATGGCTGATCCAATCTGTGCGCGGCTCTCGGGCTTGGCCGGAGATGCCGCGCGCGCCGCGGGCGCCAAAGTCCATCACGGCGGAACTTACATTGCCATGGAGGGCCCGCAATTTTCGTCGCGCGCCGAGAGCCACATGTACCGCCAATGGGGCTGCGATGTGATTGGCATGACCAATATGCCCGAAGCAAAACTCGCGCGCGAAGCTGAGCTTCCCTATGCGACGGTTGCCATGGTCACCGACTATGACTGTTGGCGCGCCGATGAGGCGCATGTTGAGGTCACCAATGTGCTTGAGATCATGGCAGCCAACACGGCCAAGGCAAAAACCGTGATCGCGACGATTGCGGAAACCCTGCAAGACACGCCTCGAACTCCCTCGCCGCAAGGCATTGAGACGTGCCTCGACTATGCAATGATCACCGCGCCGGAGGTGCGTGATCCGGAGATTCTGGCAAGATTGGACGCGGTCGCGGGCCGCGTGCTTGGCAGTTAAACCACACCATCTGTGAAAAGTCCGCACCTGGCAGAAGAGTCATCTTGCGACTCGCTATGCCTTCGTCTTTAAGCCTTTTACGGGCGAAACGGGTAAAGGCGGCACTTTCATGAAACTCATTTCCTGTAATGCAAATCGACCGCTGGCTGAGGCGATTGCAGATCACTTAGATTGTCCGCTCACGGATGCCGAGGTGAAGAATTTCGCCGACAATGAGATCTTTGTGCGGATTAATGAGAATGTCCGCGGCGAGGATGTGTTTGTCATCCAATCGACGTCCCGCCCGGCCAATGACAATCTGATGGAATTGCTGATCTGTATCGATGCGCTGCGCCGCGCATCTGCCGCACGGATCACGGCTGTGGTTCCATATTTTGGCTATGCCCGTCAGGACCGCAAGACCGATGGTCGGACACCGATCTCGGCCAAACTCGTCGCCAATTTGATTTCTGCCTCTGGCACGGACCGGGTATTGACCATGGACCTTCATGCCGGACAGATCCAAGGCTTCTTCGACATTCCGACCGACAATATGATTGCCATGCCGGTCATGGTCGATGATGTTCAGCGCCGTATGGGTTCGGAACCCCTAATGGTCGTCTCACCAGATGTTGGCGGTGTGGTGCGAGCGCGGTTCTTTGCCAAACGGATTGGGGCCGATCTCGCCATTGTCGACAAACGCCGCCCTGAAGCGGGCAAGTCCGAAGTAATGAACATTATCGGTGACGTGTCGGGTCGCAAATGCATCCTAGTCGACGATATTTGTGACTCAGGCGGAACGCTGTGCAACGCGGCCGCCGCGCTAAAAGAGCAGGGCGCAACCGCCGTGAGCGCTTACACGACGCATGGCGTGCTTTCAAACAATGCGGTCGAGCGGATCGAAAAATCGGTGATGGATGAGCTTGTCATCTGCAACACAATTCGACCGAGCGATGAGGATGCGAAATCGAAAAAGCTTCGGGTCTTGTCGGTCGCCCCGCTGCTCGGCGAAGCGATCCGGCGGATTGCCAATAATGAGAGCGTGTCGAAACTCTTTGATTAGCGCCGATCAGCTCTTATAAAGCTGCAGGCCCCTGACCTTGCTGGGATCAATATGCTCGCCGTCTTTGTAGACTTCGAGGTGCAAATGTGGACCTGTGGCATTCGACGCGGACTTACCGACCAGGCCAATCACATCACCGGCTTTGAGTTTCTGACCTTCTTTGACTTTGTACTTGTGCAAAGAGGAAAAGCGCATTTTGCGGCCATCTTCGAACAGAATATCGACCGTGTAGCCATAGCCACTTTTCTTGCCGGCCCAGAGGACTTTGGCGTCCGCTGGCGCATGGATGGGCGTTTGGATTTTTGCGCCAAGATCGACGCCATAATGGAACTTCTTGGCGTTTTCCCACTCGTAATACACTTCGCCGAAGGGCGCGGTGATTTTAGATGATGTGGCGAGGATGGGGTGGGTAAAAATCGAGCTCGACGTGACGCTGCTTACCTGTGCGAGCGATAAGGGCGCCATAACCAGGCCAGCCAGCAAAGCCAGGACGGCAATCCGTTGCCGGGGCTTGCGGGCATCACGTTCCAGCAATTGGGTCAAACGTTTCTTCAAGGTCTCATTGCGCGGCAAGATAAAGGCTGCGACGGGCAGCGTGTGTTGCGGGATCGGGCGGGTGACGCGGGCCGTGTTGGCGAGCGCACGGGCATACGCCACGCTGTCGCCGGTCAGCGCTGCTGTTTGTTCATCGGTGGCCGCTTCGCGCCAATAATCAAGCTCGCGGCGCATCATCCAAGCAAATGGTGAGAACCAAAAAACGTCGGCGACCAAACGTTCAAAGGGCCGCGTGATCAGATCGCCGCGCGCGACATGGGTGCATTCATGCGCGAGAATGATATCGGCATCGGCTTGGTTGGTGATTGCTTCTGGTAGATAGATGGTTCGTTCGCGAATACCGGCTAGGAAGGGCGATCCGTGGGGAATGCGCGCGGTCGCGGGTGTGTGAGACAAACCAAGCTTTGCCGCCCAAATTCCTGCGCCGACATATGGGTGCGGGGCGGCCAGTTTCTTGATGTTTTGCAAACGGATTTGGCAGAGGATGTTTAGGCCCATACGAACCCCCCAACCTGCGATCAGGCCCGCGAGCAGGATCAGCCCGATAATCGGTGTAGCGGCCGACTCATTCGCCGCTTGGACGACGGGATAAGATGACAGCGCATCCGCCGCACCGCCAATATAAGGCAGGTCCGGGATCGGCGTCGCCATGGGTGTTGGCAACAGCGCATACCCCGCAGCAATAATCCAGGGTAGAAAAGAAAGGGCCGCGGCGCCCCTCCAGATTGTGTGGGCAAACCGAGCTGGAACGGGCTCACGGCTCAGAAATCGAGCTCCCCCCGCTAACAGCCCGGTCCAAAGCAGTGAAAACGCAATGAACCAGACGGCTGACATACTCTACTCTCCGTTTTCTCGCGCTTCAGCATCGTTGATAATGGCATCAAGCTCATCGAGCTCGGTGTCTGACAGATGCGGACTTTCTGCGAACATGGTGGCTGGAATAGGGCCATCCATATCAAGGACTTTTCGAGCGAGGTGACGCACCAAGCTGCCAAGCGTTTCAACGCGATCAAGCATCGGCTCAAACGTGACTGGATCGACATCGCCATTGCGTTTGACCCAGCCTTTAGCTTCCATCCGCCCGAGAACGGTTCGCGTGGTCGACAATTGCCAATCTTGCGAAGGTCCAACAGCTTCGTGCAATTGCCGAGCAGTCCTGGCGCCGCTCGTCCATAAATATTTCAAAATGACGAGTTCAGACGGGTTTGGGTTGGCCATAAATGATCCTCGCTTGCGCTACACCTGTAAAACTACGCCTGTAACTTGCGTTGAGTCAAGTGACGTGTGCGTTAGCTATTGCGGCGCGCGTGCCTTTCCCGTATAGGCAGCGCCTTAAAGAAAGGGCGGCGCGAGGCCGTACCTGTCAGGCTGTCACCGAGGATAAACTCCGAGGCGGACTTCAGGGCGAAAGGAAAAGATATGTCTACTGATATTACGTTTAACGTATCCGTGCGCGAACGCACCGGTAAAGGCGGTGCGCGTGAAGCCCGCCGGGCTGGCCTGGTGCCAGGTGTGCTGTATGGCGGCGGCGAAGATCCTGTTGCGATCAATCTGAAGCGCAATGAAGTGGTCAAGGCGATCAATACCGGCCAATTCCTGTCATCCACGGCAACGCTCGTGCACGATGGCGACACGCAAATGGTCATTCCGCAGGCGATCCAAATGCACCCGGTCACCGACCAACCGCAACATGTCGATCTGTTCCGCGTGAAGCGCGATCAGATTATTACGGTTGAAGTCACGGTGAACTTCTTCAACGAAGAAGCCTCGCCAGGTCTGAAGAAAGGCGGCGCGTTGAACGTTGTTCGCTTCGCTGTTGAGCTCAACGTCCGCGCTGACAGCATTCCAGACTCGCTTGATGCCGACCTCACAGGTCTTGATATTGGTGACAATGTCAAAATTTCTGACATCAATCTGCCAGATGGCGCCGAGCCGACGATTACCGATCGCGACTTCACCATCGCCTCGATTGTTGGTCGCGGAATTGCTGCCGATACTGAGGAAGAGACAGAGGCACCAGAAGCTGATGAAGTCGAAGCCACAAAACAGGCTGGCGAAGACGAAGAATAGGCTTGTTTAAGTCACTCACCCAATGGATGGCGGGATGGCTGAGCAGCCGTCCCGCCATAATTGATTCTGCCGCGCCACCGGCTGAGGAGCCCGTCATGCACATTCTGGTCGGACAAGGAAATCCGGACACCAAGTATC
>JBCBQS010000007.1:0-29045 GCA_039820085.1 Pseudomonadota bacterium | reverse complement strand
GACTTGATCGAGGCTGACCCCCTTCGCGCGCAAGCCGACAAGGATATGGTACAGCAAGTCAGCCGCCTCATTGGCCGTTTCCGCGTCCCCTTGAGCGGCCAGTGCAAGGGCCAGTTCAGCCCCTTCTTCGGCGATCTTCTTGCCACAGTGGAGCGGTCCTTTTTCAAGCAAGCTGATTGTATAAGAGCGGTCGCCATCACCGTCTGCGCGGGCATCGATTGTCATGGCGAGATAACCGATCATATCCAAGAGCGCATGCGCGCTTCCAAGGGGCGTTTTGGACATTCTTTGTCTCCTAAACCGGGCGAACAGGCGCGCCCGCCGCGGACAGCGCGGCACGGGCTTCATCTAGAGTAACTTCGCCAAAATGGAAAATAGACGCGGCGAGGACCGCGCTCGCTTTGGCGGCTAAAATTGCCGGTGCGAGATCATCAGCTTTGCCGGCGCCGCCACTGGCGATGACAGGAATCCCGACGGCATCGGTGACCGCTTTTGTCAGCGGTAGGTCGAAGCCGGACTTGGTGCCATCCTTATCCATACTGGTCAGCAATATCTCGCCAGCCCCCTTGGCTTCCGCCAGTTGAGCGAATTCAACCGCATTGATCCCGGTTGGCTTTCGCCCGCCATGCGTGAAGATTTCCCAATGGTCCCCGGATTTTCGAGCATCGATGGCGATCACCACGCATTGCCGACCGGCTTTGGCCGCGCATCTTGAAATCACGTCTGGATCGGCAACGGCGGCCGAATTGATGGCGACTTTGTCAGCGCCCGCGCGCAGCAATTGCACCATGTTATCGGCGCTGCGGACACCGCCACCAACGGTCAGCGGCATGAAGCACTGCTCCGCGGTGGCGCTGACAATGTCCAGCAACGTGCCGCGCTCTTCGTGGCTGGCGGTGATATCGAGAAAGCACAGTTCGTCTGCGCCTTGTGCATCATAGGCTTTCGCGAGCGCGACAGGATCACCCGCATCGCGCAAATCCACAAAGTTTACGCCTTTGACCGTTCGGCCATCTTTGACATCGAGGCAGGGAATGATGCGCGTCTTCAACATGGGCGGCGTTTAAGGATGGATAGCCGCTCGGTGCAAGCTTATTTCTAAGCGCGGGCGCGGGCGCGCGGTTTTTTGGGCCCCAGCGATGAGACAGTCGCTGGGTCCGGCGTTTTGTCTTTAAACCGACACAGGTGGGTGATCGAGCAAGTCCAGCATTTTGGTTTTCGGGCCACACACGTGTAACGGCCATGTAAGATCAACCAGTGGTGCGCACCGAGCTTATATTCATCAGGCGTCGTTCGTTCCAAGCTGGCTTCGACCTGATCTGGGTCCTTTCCGGGCGCGAGACCTGTTCGGTTTGAGACGCGGAAAATATGCGTATCTACGGCAATGGTTGGCTGTCCAAACGCTTCATTGAGAACGACATTCGCTGTTTTGCGTCCGACGCCTGGAAGTTTGACCAGTTCGTCTCGTGTCTGTGGAACCTCGCCGCCAAAGTCGTCGAGAATCATTTGGCTGAGGGCAATGAGGTTTTTCGCCTTGTTGCGCCATAGCCCAATGGTCTTGATATGCTGTTCAACGCCTTTCAGGCCGAGCGCCAGCATTTTCTCAGGCGTATCCGCGAGTTTAAACAGCTCTTTCGTCGCCTTATTGACCCCGACATCTGTTGCTTGTGCGGATAAGGCGACCGCAACGACCAGCGTGTATGGATTGACGAACTGCAACTCGGTTCGCGGATCGGGACGCTCTTTGGCCAAAAGCGCGTAAAGCTCAGAGGCTTTTTCTTTCCCGAACGTGCGGGGCGCGCGTTTGCGTTTCGGCTTTTGGGTACTCATGACTCTTCCTTACGTTGCGACGATGTGTTGTGAAAGCGATCATGATCAAGTGTGTGATTTTCGATTTGGATGAGACTCTGTTTGATCGTCACCAAACACTGACGACGTTTCTCGCCGGCCAATATGATAGATTTCGCGCCGATCTTGGGTCCGCAGACAAATCAGATTGGATTGAGACATTCGTGCGTATGGACGATCGCGGTAAGATGCCCAAGCGAGATCTATATCCACGCTTGCTCAAGCAGTTTGATGGCCGCATCCATGCATCAGCTGCTTTGATAGATGACTATTATGCGCGGAGTGTCACCAACGCGATTGCGATCGATGGGCTGGAGGTGATGCTCAATGATCTTCAAGCGCATCAGATCACGACAGCCATCATCACCAATGGGGAAACGAAACTGCAGACGCAGACCCTCCATGCCTTAGGTTTGCTTGATCGGGTAAGCCTCGTCCTCATTTCCGAAGAGGAAAATTGCCGCAAGCCGGAGCCTGAGATTTTCCAACGTGCACTGCAGCGATTAGGTCTCGATCCCGTCAACTGTCTTTTCGTCGGAGACGACGCCATGAGCGATGTATTGGGCGCCCATCGTGTGGGCATGCAAACGGCCTGGTTTAATCGAGACGATCGTTCTTGGCCGCAAGATATCGATGAAAATCCGGGCGTCGAGATCCACCATCTCAGCCAGCTGAGCGCGATGTTAGGCAAAACTTCGTAATCACCTCTTGCGGCGCAACGCCGCGCTTGCAGACACATTCGTATTTTGACTTATAATCTGGGTCATGGAGCCCACCCCGAACACGATCTATTTTGATGCGACCTTGACGCCCAATCGGTCGCTTAGCCCGCGCGCGTTCACAATCGTAATGTGCATTGTCGGCGGCATGAGCTTTGTTGCAGGTCTTGCCTTCGTCTCTATGGGTGCCTTTCCAGTGATTGGGTTTTTTGGGCTCGATGCGCTGATTATTTGGCTCGCATTTCGCTATAGCTTCCGCAAACTCAAACAGGAAACGCGCGTTCGGGTCACCGCAGAACGGATCGATCTCCTTCATGTATCGCCCGGCCAGGCGCCAAGGACCGCGCAGATCCCGACTGCGTTTGCTCGTGTCAGCCTCGATTTTCCGGACCGTCGCCCGAGTGAACTCAAGCTATCGCACGCCGATAAGGCCTGGGTGATCGGGCGATTTTTGACACCAGCGGAGCGCAAAAGCCTCAAAGATGCGCTGGAATCGGCGATTTCCTCGGCGCGCAACGAGCGATACGCCGTATAAACATTAAAAAAATGACGCATGCGTCATAGTTTTTTCACGCAAGATGTGTTACGCTGACGCGAACGTCATAATAGCGGCATAAAAGACCGCCCCAAAGGAGGCCCAGATGGCAGACACGCTGACGAAGGTAGCGCACAATTTAGAGCGTCCAAAAGTAACCCCACGCGACCCTTTGTTCCCGGGATACTTGGAGTTCGATGCTGATCTGCCGGACACGTCGACCATCGCGCTCGATGAGATGCATCTCGTTGATCCTGAAATCTGGCGCAAAGGCGCCTACTGGGAATTGTTTAAGCGGATGCGCGACGAAGATCCGTTGCACTGGACCGAAGACAGTTTTGCCGGCGGTTTCTGGTCAGTCACCCGCTACGAAGACGTGATGAAGATCGATATCGATCACAAGCGGTTCTCCTCGAGCTGGGAGCATGGCGGTATTGTTCTCGGCGATCCGATCGAGGATTTTGAGCTGCCAATGTTCATTGCCATGGATGAGCCGAAACACTCTGAGCAACGCAAAACAGTTCAGCCTGCGGTTGCCCCGAACATGCTCAAAGAGTTTGAGCCTTTGATCCGCAGCCGGACCAAAGAAATTCTGGATGCTGTGCCGGTTGGAGAACCCTTTGATTGGGTCGATACGGTTTCTATCGAGCTGACCACAATGATGCTGGCAACCTTGTTCGACTTCCCGTTTGAAGATCGTCGCAAGCTCACACGTTGGTCGGATATCACAACAAATCGGGAGAATCCGGATATCTGCCCTGGCGGCGAGGAACAGTGGCGCACTGAACTCTTGGAGTGTCTGAGCACGTTCATGGAGCTCTTCGAAAAGAAAAAAGCCGAACCGCTCCGCAATGATCTGATGAGCCTGCTCGCGCATGGTGAAAAGACTCGCGATATGACGCCGATGGAATTGCTCGGCAATGTGATCCTGCTGATTGTTGGCGGGAATGACACAACCCGGAATTCGATGACGGCCTCGATTTACGGCTTGAACAAATTCCCTGAGGAATATGCCAAGCTTAAGAATGATCACTCTTTGATCCCAAACATGGTGTCAGAAGTAATCCGTTGGCAAACGCCGCTCGCCTTTATGCGCCGCACCGCGCTCGAAGATGTCGAGATGCACGGCAAGACGATCAAGAAAGGCGACCAGATCGCAATGTGGTATGTCTCGGGCAACCGCGATGAGCGGTTCTGGGAAGAAGATCCGAACCGACTAATCATTGATCGCGCGCAGGCGCGCAATCACTTGTCGTTCGGTTTCGGCATCCATCGCTGCGTCGGCAACCGTCTTGGCGAGCTGCAATTACGTATCCTTTGGGAAGAGATCATGGAGCGTTTCAGTCACGTTGAAGTGCTCGATGAGCCAAGCCTGACCTCTGGCGCGTTTGTCAAAGGCTACACGTGGATGCCGGTGATTTGTCACCCCAAATAAAGTGCTAGTCGCTTAATCGTCTTCGGACTCAATGATACCAGATAAGAGGCGACGCCCCCCATCCAGGGTGATCGCCTCGCCTGTAATGATGGCGCTGTTTGGACTTGCAAGGAATACAGCTGTTTCCGCGATTTCTTCAGCCAGGGACGGTCGTCCCATTGGCGTGCGATCTTTGAGCCATGGCTCACGTCCTTCCGCCCGCGGGCGCAGAGCGATAATGCCGTTGACCCGCACCGCTTCGGTTGCGAGCTCGATCGCAGCAGCCTTGACGATGCCCATGATCGCATGCTGCGAAACGCTTTCACTGAACCAACCAGGTTGCGACATGCTGGCCCCGAGCGACAAAACAAAGGTGAAAGTTCCGGTCTGCCGGGATCGGTCTGCGGCATTCTCAGTTTCTGGTCGTTCAGCAATCAATTCTGGGGTGAAGACCCGCAATGCCTGAACCGCCCCGCGCGCCGTTGTCATCAGCGTTGCCTCAAAGTCCTCCATATCCAAATCCATCAAGCGATCTGGCTCCGGCAGCGGCGGGATGCAGACAACATTGTCGACAAAATGATAGGTCTCTAGAGCGGCCGCCATCGCATTGCGAAGCCCGAGTTTGGAATGAATTGCGCCGTGATGATAAGCGATCTTGTCGCCCGTCGTCTTTTTGAGCTCGTCAAGCAAGCGCGCATCTGGATCGACCGCGAGGACAGCGTGATCCTCATCGAGAAACCGTCGTGCGACGGCATCGCCGACGGTTTGGCCGAGCCCAATAATGAGGGTAACTGGTTTATCCATGGCCTTGCTCCCGCCAGCTCAAAGGGTGCACTGGCGGGACAAGAGTCAGTCCGTATCAGCGCTTAACTGGCGCGTAGCATACCAATCTGTTCTTTAAGCCTAAGTTTCTGTCGTTTGAGATCTTTGAGTGTGGTGTCGTCGCTTGCCGGTCGTTTTTGTTCTTCGTGGATCTTTTGATCAATTCTCGCATGTCGCTTTGTAAGCTCTTCGATCCGACCTTGTAGTGACATAGGCACACTCCTTCTTTCTGAAATGATCACTGTGTCTTTATCGCCACAGATAACCATAGGTTGATAAGAGAGTCACGTGAGTCGGGCTCGGAATCTTAATTTCGGATCTTTCTTGCGGGCTGAGGCCCTAAGACGACCGCTTTTTTTCGTTTTTTCGGCGGAACATGGTTTCGTCTGCTTCGGCGATGAGCCCGTCTGCATCGCGGCCACGTTGCCACAGGACTGCCCCGCATGAGGCGCCCAATTGAACGGGTTCTAGGGATTCATTGTCGGCGTCTCTAACCGAGAGCGCGCCAATAATCCCCTCAAGTTTTTCTGCTTTCGCGCGGCCCGCAGCATAGTCCGCATGCGTCAAAGCAATCCCGAATTCATCGCCGCCCAGGCGTCCGACAATATCGCTCTGTCGGACATGATCGAGGAGAGTCTGGGCGACATGTTGAATGACTTTGTCGCCCGTCGCGTGTCCAAACCGGTCATTCACCAGTTTGAATCGATCAAGATCGATGAAGATGAGACAAAGTGGGGTGCCGTATCGTTCAGCTAAGGCGATTTCGCGGGTGAGTTCTCGCTCAAAGGCGCGGCGATTGAAGATCGGACACAGCGTATCGCGATCGGCAAGCGTTCCGGCGATTTCGAGCTCTTCTTCAAGGCGGATTTTGTCCTCGCGCAAATTTAAAACTTCACCCGCCAAGGCTTCGATTGCCGCCCGAATATGGATCGGCAAAGTGGTTGTCTCAATGCCAATGGCTGCGATCAAATCTCGGCGCGCCGCACATCTATCTGTGTCGGCGGCTTCCTCTATCACTGGACCTGACGATTCACGCATGCGGACATTGTAAGGGAGTCGCGCTGTCATGCCCAGAGCAGAAGCGGTTGACGCGCCTATGAACATTTTTATGTTGCGCGCTTTGAAGCGGGGGAGCCAATGGCCCAGACCTCGAACAGTGATGCCCCAGTTGTCGGGGTCATCATGGGCAGTCAATCTGATTGGCCGGTTATGGAAAAAGCGTGCGAGCTCCTCGAACAGCTCGGCGTTGCGTATGAAGCAAAGATTGTGTCGGCGCACCGCACCCCCGAACGCCTGGTCGATTATGCAACCAGAGCCAAAGCGCGCGGTTTGAAGGTCATCATTGCTGGCGCAGGCGGCGCAGCGCACTTACCCGGCATGACAGCGTCTATGACACCGCTCCCCGTGCTTGGCGTGCCTGTGCAATCGCGCGCTTTGAGCGGAATCGATAGTCTCTTATCGATCGCACAAATGCCGAAAGGGGTTCCGGTCGGTACGCTCGCAATTGGTGACGCGGGCGCGGCGAATGCGGGCCTGCTCGCAGCATCGATCATTGCGCTTGAAGATCCTGACGTCGCTGCCAAGCTGGACGCGTTTCGAGCAGCGCAAACGAACGCGGTTCAAGAAACGCCGCAAACATGACCGCGTTACCGGCAGGCGCCACGATCGGCATAATGGGGGGTGGTCAGCTTGGCCGCATGCTGGGAAGCGCGGCCGCCGCGCTCGGGTTCGATGTCTCCATCTACTGCCCTGAATCGGATTGCCCTGCAGCACGCGTGTCGGCGACGCATGTACAAGGCGACTATACGGATATCGACACTTTACTGGCATGGTCGCGTGCGTGCGATGTTGTTACGTATGAGTTTGAAAACGTCCCCGTAGAAGCGGCGCAGGCACTGATCGAGGCTGGCATCTTGGTGCGTCCAGGTGCGAAACCACTCGAAGTCTCTCAAGATCGTTTGGTTGAAAAGGCCTACTTACGCGAGTGCGGAATCCAAACCGCGGATTTTGCGGAAGTAAATGTCGCTGACGATATTGCCGACGCGATCGGACGGTTTGGTGACAAAGCGATCTTGAAAACCCGCCGCGATGGCTATGATGGCAAAGGGCAAGCTCGACTTGAAACCGGCGATGATTACGAGGCGGCGCTCAAATCACTTTTGCGCGCGCCTTCAATTTTAGAGGCCATGGTCCCGTTTGACTGCGAAGTTTCGGTGATCATCGCGCGCGACCGGAATGGCGAGTCTGTCTGTTTTGACATCCCGCGCAATGAGCATGTGAACGGCATTCTCAAACGTTCGGTTGTGCCGGCAAGTGTGTCCGAAGACGTCGCGCTGCGCGCTTTCGAAGCGGCTAAGGCGCTTGCCGATGCGCTCGATTATATCGGGGTGCTCGCGCTCGAGTTTTTCGTGCTGGAAGACGGAACCCTGCTCGCCAATGAGTTTGCGCCGCGGGTCCATAATTCTGGGCACTGGACACCAGAAGCCTGCGCAACGGGGCAGTTTGAACAGCATATCAGAGCCGTCGCAGGCTGGCCGTTGGGTCCGGTCACCCGATTCCACGATGTCGAAATGCTAAACTTACTGGGTGAAGAAGCCCTGGTTCCACCAGAAGCGCTCGCCGCGGACGGTGTCTTGACCTTGTACGGAAAGCGCGATGCCAAACCGGGCCGAAAAATGGGACATTTGGTTAGACGACGAGACTAGTCTGCAAGCGATTGTTGCCCCACAGCGCGATGCTCGTCACCAGGCCCGAAGCAAGAACGATCGCCGACAAGACCGAGACCCCAAACAGCATCAACGCATACAAACCAAAATTTACGACCGCGAGCACCACTATAATGGGTGCATATTGAATGTCATCGCGTGCCGGTGCAGCGCTATCCGTCATTAACAGCAAGGCGCGATTGATGCGCCATGACACCATGAGCGATAAAGCGATGGCTAAAGCACGGGCGGTAAACACATCAATGCCGCGATGGATTAAGAGAAGCGTCAAGCACACGTCCATCAGCAGGTGCATGAGCGCGACAAGCGCAAAGCGTTTGTTCAAGGTCAGCCCGTCGAGTGACATATCTCGCATCTTTCCCAATGATGCCGAGAGATTGCGGGACGAAGCTTAATGTCTGGTTGGAAGTTTGACCGAAATGGCTAATAGCGGATTTACGAATTTGTCTCGATCCGGGTCTGACGCCATGGTCTTCACATCCATATTGTAAAACCCCAGCGTTGACCCAAAATCGGGTTTGCGCCAAAGGAGGCCATGACAAAACTTAAAACTCCAAAAACAATAATAGACGAGCTGGAAAAGCTCTATTCGCAGTCGGTTGAAGCCCTCTGCACCGCGCTTCATGATTATCTTCATGAGAGTAAAACGCCCGACCCGACCGCCCGCGCGAATGGTGCGTTTTGCTATCCTGAAATCATTATTCGATACAATCCAGATGGTCCCCCGCCGCCCATATCGCGCGCGTTCGGCAAAATGTCTGAGCCTGGCACATATTCGACAACCGTCACGCAGCCTGAATTCTATCGCCACTATTTGGCTGAGCAATTAGAACCGCTCCTGCGCGACTATGACATTGAGGTTGAGGTCGGACGGTCTGATACCGAGATCCCTTACGCTTATGTCTGGGATCAAGGCCAAGCGGGCGGGCTCGATGAGATTAATCCAGCCGAGCTCGCGAAATGGTTCCCAGCCCCACAGCTCACTGATATTGGCGACGAGATCGCTGATGGCGAACTGTTCGAACCATTTGAACACCGTCCGCTCGCATTGTTCGATGCGCCGCGTACCGACTTTTCGCTGAAACGCCTACAACACTATACCGGCACCCCGGTTGCAGACTTTCAGCGCTATCTCTTGTTCACGAACTATCACCGCTATGTTGATGCGTTCGTGGATTGGGGGCTTGAACAGCTTGGATCTGACAGTCGCTACCAGTCTCTATCCGTCGCTGGTGGTCTGACCGTGAAAGGCGACACGGAAAATGCCCGAGACCAAATCGCCAATGCGCCGTGGCGGCGGTTTCAAATGCCGGCCTATCACCTCACAGCCGAGGACGGCTCAGGCATCACGCTCGTGAACATTGGGGTCGGTCCATCCAATGCCAAGACGATCACCGACCATCTCGCCGTGTTGCGACCAGAATGCTGGATCATGGTCGGGCATTGCGGCGGACTGCGGCACAGTCAGACGATTGGCGATTATGTGCTTGCCCACGCTTATTTGCGGGATGACCATGTGCTTGATGATGTGTTGTCCCCAGACATCCCAATCCCGCCCATTGCGGAAGTTCAGGTCGCTTTGCAAGAAGCGTCTGCGGATGTGACCGGCGAAACCGGCGACGCGCTTAAAAAGCGATTGCGCACCGGAACAGTCGTCACAACCGATGATCGGAATTGGGAGTTGCGGTTCACCGATAGCGCGCGCCGCTTCAACCAATCCCGGGCGATTGCGATCGATATGGAAAGTGCCACGATTGCCGCAAACGGCTTCCGCTTGCGCGTACCTTATGGTGTCTTGCTGTGTGTGTCGGACAAACCGCTACATGGCGAGATCAAACTGCCAGGTGCGGCCAATAAGTTTTATGAAAAGTCGATCGGCCAGCACTTACAAATCGGTGTTGTGACGCTCGAGAAATTGGCGCGCGGTGATGCCAAACTACATAGTCGAAAACTCCGGGCCTTTGATGAGCCCCCTTTCCGCTAGGAGCGAACATGCAAGACCGCGTTAAATCATTTCAGAACGTTCGAAACTTTAGAGACTTTGGCGGTTATGAAGGCGCCGGCGGACAGCACGTTCGGACCGGCGTTCTGTTTCGGTCGGCGCAGTTCGGCGAGGCCAGTCCCGACGATCTGCAATCGCTGGATCGCTATAATATTAAAGTTCAAGCGGATTTGCGTCGACCGGATGAGCGCGAGCGGCATGGTCATCGCTGGCCCGTCGAGGGCGTACATGTGATTTCCAGCGATAAAGGAAGCGCGAGCCAAGCGCCGCATGTTCAGTTTCTTACTGAAGTCTCTGTGGACGCCCCCAAAGCGCATGGCTGGATGGTCGATTACTATCGCGCCGCGCCGTTCAAAGAGCAGCATGTCGAGACGTTTTCGGCTTGGTTCAAAGCCCTCTCTGGACTGCAAGAGGGTGAAGCTGCGGTCGTCAATTGCGCGGCAGGAAAAGACCGAACCGGCATTCTCTGCGCATTGACCCATCATGTTTTAGGCGTCGACCGAGACGCAATTTTCGCCGATTATGAGCTCACCAATGAAGCGGCAAATGTCGAGGAGCGTCTTCCCGAAATGGCGCGCTTATTCAACGAGCACATTGGCAAAGACTACGACCACCAAGTCTATCATCCATTCGTCGGCGTCGACGCGAAGTTCCTTGCGGCGGCGCTCGACAGCATGGAATCGCAATCTGGTAGCGTGGACACGTATCTGAGTGAAACACTCGGCGTCGGCGCATCAGAGCGTGACCAGCTTCGCCGCGCCTACCTCGACTAGGGCTCGCTTCGCGGATCAAACTTTTCGTGAAGCTCTTGTTTTTTCGGCGTAAGTCAGCGTATCGGAACGCATGACTGACACTGTACGCCTTTGCGCGGTGCAAGCCGCACCCGCCTTGTTCGACAAAGCGGCGAGCTTAGAGAGCGCCCTAAAATGGATTGACGACGCTGCCAAGGAAAAGCCGGACGTAATCGCGTTCGGTGAGGCTTGGTTGCCGGGTTACCCGTTCTTTATCGATAGTCCGCTGTCGGACACGTGGTGGCAAGCGGCAAGCGAGCTTTTGAAGAATGGCGTACGCTTGGATGGTCCAGAAATCGAAGCGCTGTGCAAGGCTGCGAAACGCGCCGACTCGGACATTGTCATCGGCGTCAACGAACTCGACCCTCAAACCGAAAGCACGCTTTACTGCACAATGGTCACCATTGGTCGTGAAGGGCGCGTACTGAACCGTCACCGCAAGCTGAAACCGACCCACCATGAGCGGTCTGTCTGGGGAGATGGCGATGCCAAAGGGCTGCACCCTGTCGCGCGGAATTGGGGTCGATTGTCGGCGCTCAATTGCTGGGAACATAATGCGGTCTTACCTGCTTATGCCCTGATGGCGCAGGGTGTGGATGTGCACGTTGCGGCTTGGCCCGGGCGAGAACCCGAAACCGCGCCAGCTCAACCGGTTTGGGCCCGCCAGCTCTTGCTCAGCCGTGCCTTTGCAAGCCAAGCCGGAGCGTGGGTAATCTGCTCAGCGGGTCTTCGCTTAGAGACGCATGTGCCGGAGCGTTTCAAACCGCTCTACGAGTTTGATCATAATGGCGGGGCGGCAATCATTGATCCGCGCGGAGAAGTCGTTTCGGGCGTTCTGACCAATGAAGAAGGTTTACTGGTCGCAGACGCCGATCTTAGTTTGGCGCGCGCGTGCAAAGTTGCGAGTGATCCCGCAGGCCATTATTCGCGCCCAGATTTGTTCCGACTGGAAGTCGATGGGCGCGAAATTTATCCAGGGGATCGTGGTTAGCTGTCGCTCAGTGTCTTGGCCAAGCGATTGGCAAACCGGCGTGACGCGCGATTGGCGTCATGCCAAGTGCCAGCGCCAAAGACGTCTCTGATGTCATTCTGGAACCAGCCATACTCTTGGGTCGCGATGATATTGCCGTCCGCGTCATAGACCGTGCCAACCATTTCCATTCCACCGATTGAAATTGAACGAATGGGGTCAAGCCCGGGCTGCGCTCCCAATTGTTCAAAGGTCGGACGGTTTGGCTTTGCATCGACAATCGTCACATCAACCTTGGCTGGAGAGATCCCTGCGCGTTCAAACGCTTGGGTCAAATCATCCGTAATGTCCTCGGCCAAAGCTTCGCCTTCGCGCTCACCATAATTGTCTTCGAGTTCTTCTGCGAAATCATCGCTATATGACACCACAACTTCGGTTGCGGCAGCAACGGGGAGAAGGGCGAGTGCGCCAATGGCGGCAAATAGAGTTTTCATGGCTCGGGAGCTCCTTTCGCAATCAGAACAGAATGGAATATAGTCCAATATTCCATTCTGTTCCAATCACGGCCTCGCGAGACCGATTAAATCGTGTCCACAAATACGATTTCGGCGTCTTCAACACCTTTCAAAGTGAGCGTAGCCGCCCCCGTAATCGCCGCGCCATCACGGGCATGCAGGACCTCTCCGTTCAGCTCGACTGAGCCAGCCGCGAGCACGAGATAACCATATCGACCCGCTTTGACTTCATAGTCCAAGCTCTCGCCCGCTTTCAGCGTTGCGCCCAAAACAGCGGCGTCTTGACGGATCGGCAGAGCGTCTGCCTCGCCGCGGCCGCTCGCCAAAGTGGCCCACTCGCCAGAACGGTCTGCTTTCGGAAAGGCTTTTGCCCCCCAATCTGGAGCGCCGCCGGATTGAGCCGGTTCGATCCAGAGCTGGAAGATCGTCGTATTTTCGTCTTCCGCATTCCATTCTGAGTGTTGAACGCCATTGCCGGCGCTCATAACCTGGACATCGCCAGCCTCTGTTCGGCCTTTATTGCCGAGATTGTCCTGGTGCGTAATCGCGCCGGTGCGGACATAGGTGATGATCTCCATGTCGCGATGACCATGGGGCGGGAAACCCGTGTCTGGCTTACTCGTGTCATCATTCCAAACCCGCAATTTGCCGTGACCCATACGGTCCGGATCGTAATAATGCGAGAAAGAGAAATGATAGTGGGCATTCAGCCAGTCATTTTGAAAGGTTCCAAGGTCGGAAAAGCGTCTGATCTCAATCATGAGTGCCTCCTTAAGGGTTGCGTTGACAGAGAAATGGCATCGGTCGCAATTTTCAGTAGAGAGGCGAGACTGAATTCAATTATGCAGATTCTGAATAGCTCATCGGACATATAAAAACCCCGCCAATCGGCGGGGCTTTTACTCTCAAGGGGTGGAACCTGTGCGATGGGTTCCAGGGAGACGCTTCGGCGTTTAAGCCTTAGCGAATATTGACGGATGCGCCGCTCGACTTGTCGGTCGTCACATCGGTTGGGCTGCCAAGCACCATGATCGAAGAGCCGCTAGAGGCGTCCACATTGACTTTGTTCGAGGCGAAGACGCGGATGGAAGACCCACTTGAAGCGTCGACAGTGACGCCCTCACACTCAAGCTTTCCGAGCGCGACACTCGAGCCAGATGAGGCGTCGAGATTTAGGGACTGACACGCGCCTTCCATAGAGATCGACGAGCCGCTATTTGCATCAACGGTGAGGTTGCCTGCGACGACATTGCCTTGGAACGACGAGCCCGACGAAGCATCAAGTTCGGTCAGGGTCGGCGACGCGGCGTAGACCGTAATCTTCGGTGCATAGCGACCCCATTTGCTGTTCCGCTTTTTGCCAGCTGTCAGCGTGTCTCCATCCACTTTGATTTCAACTTGATCCCAGCTGCCGCGCTCAAGCGTTGCAGTGACTGAAGCGTTCGGGTCTTGGGTGTAGACGAGCTTGATGCCGCTGCCGAGATCGATTTTGTCAAAGTCCCGGGTGCCGAATTCGCGAGTTTCTGGCTCGGTTACGCCCGTGTACTCACCGCCGCGATCCTGGCTCCAGCGATTCTCACGTTCTGCGCGTTCTTGAGCACGTTCAGCCATACGCTCGGCGCGTTCGACCTCACGTTCTGCGCGCTCCGCATCGCGTTCAGCACGCTCGACCATAAGTTCGACCTGGCTTTCCCAACGCTCGGCTTGAGATTCCGCCCAAGCTTCGATGCGGGGCTCCATATCTTCGGCCCAAGCGTCTGCGCGCTCTTCGACCAACTCACCCCAGGTTTCCATTTCTTCGCCCCAGGCTTCCATTTTGGATTCCCACTCAGCGAATTCAGGTGAGCCTTCGAGGGCTTCAAGCGCTTCAGTATCAAACTCCATCCGGAAACTGTTACCTTCTTGCTCAAACACCATTCCGGCAATCGGCGGCATTGCAGGCATTGGGGGCAAAGGTGGAAGATCAGCCATGTCGAAGGCGAACGTTTCACCGTCGACTGTGACGGAGAAATTCATCATCTCGTCGCCGTCAAAAACGAACACATTGTCCGTTGTTTCAGCGGTCGCTTCGCTTTGCGGTGCACCATCCAGTTCTTGGGCGACGGAATTGGTGCAGGAGGCTGTGGCGAAGATTGCGCCAGCACCGAGGGTGACAGCAAGCGTGCCTCCCATCAAGCGGCTACGAAGGGTTGGGGTAGGGTGCGTCATCATTATTAGTCTTTCTTTTATGGGATGAGCGAGGGTCAGGCTCGCCGCGGCGATGCGACGGTCCGATGGGCGGGCAAGGCGCGCGGCCTTGACCAAAGTGCGGCCATAAGCAGCCGGGGAGAGTTTAGCGCGCGCAATGACATCAGCGTCGCACGCGGCCTCTTGGTCGGTCCGGAAGGCCCGCAGCGCCATGTATGCGAGTGGGTTGAACCACTGAGTGGCAGCGACAATGCGCGCCGCTTGGAACGCCCAGAGGTCGCGGCGCTTCAAGTGCATCAGTTCGTGCACCAAGGCATCGCGGCGCTCCGGCGCGTCATAGTCTTCCTCAAACCACATGGGCAGCAGGATAACCGGGTTCTTTAGGCCAGTGACGAGCGGGCCGCTGCACAGCAGGCTGGCACGGACACCAGGGACGCGCTTGATGCCAAGTTGCTTCGCGATCCGAACAGTTTCCTCAACCGTTTCTGGGTGAGCTGGTTCTGAGTCAGCCTCAATCAAAGACAAGAATTGGCGTTGTTGATGGACGGAACGTCCGAGCCAGAGAACCACCCCGACGAGCCAGACGCATGTCAGGATCAGGGGTGTCTGGGCCAGGGTGGCCTCTAGCAAGCTTGTGCCCAGGGCTGCATCCGCACTCGGTGCAACCATGGCGGTCGTCTCATTACGTACCGCAGTTTCGATGACCGCTGGCAGGGCGTCCGGCATCGCAACCGCTTCGCGAAACTCCGTTGCCGGCATAATGGCGGTTTCGGTGGCATTCGTTTCTGCTGGGGCAGGGCGATTGAAGCCAAGCAAACCAGCAAGCGACCAGTTTCCAGGTAAAGGCGGTGTCACGAAGCGCGCCAATGGCAATGCCCAGAGCAGGTAAGCGGCTTTCGCGCCATAGCGCCGCGCAAATGGCTTACGAATTACGAGGACGAACAGAACAAGGAGCCCAACCGCAAGCGTTGTCAGCGTGGCTTCTTGGATTAGAGGGTGGAATTCAGTCCAGCTCATTGCTTCAGTCTCCCCAACAGAGCTTCGAGTTCTTCGATGTCATCATTGCTGAGCCCGCGAGCATCAGCCAATTGCGCCACAAGTGGAGCGGCGCGTCCGCCGAACAGCTTATCAATCAGCTGTCCAGCTTCTTTCTTTTGGTAGTCGCGTTTTGCGATCAATGGACGGTACAGGTAACGGCGTCCGTCAGCGACTGTGTCCAAAGCGCCCTTCTCGACCAGGCGAGACAAAAGCGTCTTTACCGTGCGCGGGCTCCAGTCCTGTTCGCCATCGAGCGCGTCGACAATTTCCGACGCGCCGATGCCGGGCCGTTTCCACAGCACTTTCATGATTTCTAATTCAGCAGGGGTGATTTGTAGGGTCATCATCTCGCCTTTTGACTACAATTGTGGTCAATAAAGATGACTACAGATGTGGTCAATAGGGAAAATGTGACTCTTTTGTTATTTTTTTGAAGGTAGGTTCATGCGCCGCTGCGGTCAGATGTGGGATATGTTTGCGGATCGGTGGAGATGGACGGGCGAAATGTCCTAAACCGCATGACGTAAACGCTTTGAAACACGACCAGTATCAAGAGTGCGGCGAGGCTTAAGAGCTGGCTGGCGCGCTCAGCGGGCGAGGCAATTGCGCGAAGTTTTACGTCTGTACGACCGGCCGGTAGATCAATTGTGAGGACACCGAGTTCAGCGTCAGTTCCAATCGGGATTGGTTCACCCTCCGATGACCGCGCGTCCCAATAAGGCCAAGGTGCGATCGGCAACGAAACGGGCATGGGCGCAGCGAGCGTCATCGTCAAATCAAACCCACGACCTGCCACAGGCTGAATTTGCGTCTCGAGAGCGGCGGCTTGTAGCTTAGTCATTGCGAGCTTTTGTCCGCGCTCCATTTCGACGAAGAACAATTCATATCGCTTTGCATCCGGGGTCGCGTCGGTTACGGATTGATTGAAGCGTTGAATGTTGGCCGCAAAAAGCGGTGCGGGAATATAGTCAACTGGCCCTGTATGATCCAATAGCCGCTCAACCGAATAGGTTTTGACGCCAGTTCGCTGCGCCTGATGACCAGCAGCAACGCTTGCAATCAAGCCGGTCGCGGCGATGGCCAACACCCCGCGGCGAAGTGTTGGCGATAGGTTTGGCAGCCCAACGCGAGCGATATGATTTGCGATGAGGGCCACCGACAAAGCGATCGACACATCCGTGACGACCAAGAACCGAGATGGAAACTGCACCAAGTTCAAAATCCAATAGCGCCAAATCGGGTACGAAACGACGGTCATCATAAGCACTGCGATCAGGGACGGAATGAAAATCCAGGCCCGCACAGACGACAGGCTTTGCGCGCGCCTCAAGACAAAAAAGCTGGTTCCGGCAGCCGCGAGCACAAGCGCGAGCTGCCATTTCGAAGTCATCGCGGTCGTCTCTGACGGTTCGGGTTGTCCGTCGAGGAACAGCCATTGGGTCGCTTCGAAGTAAGACGAATAGAGATTGTCCGATGACACCAAGGGCAGCAAGCTGAGCGCTGGCCACCAATAAAAAGCCGACAAAGCTGCGCCGAGACCGCCCCAGACGGCGAACCGAGCCAGCATTGTCCCGCGTAGCGTCCAATCGCTGTCACGCGTGAAGGCCGCCCACACGACTATAACCGCAATAACATGAACGAGAATGAGGGCTGTTGGCAGATGACTTAAGCTGATCGCGGCAAAGCTGAGCGCGAATAAAGCGCCTCCTTTGCGATCCTCAATCAGGCGCACGGTCGCAAGCGCCAGGAGTGGTAAAAAGATATAGGCCGATATTTCACCAATCGCTTGCCGCGCAAACCAGTCGCTCAAATAATGATACGGCAAAAGGACGAACGCGATCGCTCCGATCCCTGCGGGTAACCGCTCAAAGAACGTGCGAGCAAATAGGTAAAACGTTCCGCCTGACGCGAGCAGCATGAGCGCGCCGATAACAGAGAATGCTGAATTTGTGCTGCAGCCAGGACAGACAAGCGGGCTTAAGACGGATGCAATCCAAAAGGGCATTGGTCCGTAAAAATAGAAATCGAACCCGGCCATCCCAAACCACAGATCCGGCAGAATACGTGGATAGAGAACCCCTTGCCAAAACGCCTCACGAAACCCTTCGAACCAAGGCAGATTATGCTTGAAGGAGGATCCTGGTGGGGTCCCAAAAACCGCATGTCCCCATAGCATCGCTGCGCCTAAAGCCAGCGCGATCGAATATAGACGCCAATGTGTTTGGAAGCGGCGGATCATAACCCATCTCAAGTGAAGAAGAGGTCGAAACGTAACGCGCGTCTCTTAAATCGGCGTTTAAGCCAGGTGCCAAAGTGTTAAACCTACGCTCAGGCTCAGCAAGACTTCGCTAAGCGTCTTCCGACTTGCTGGCTTTGACCATTTCAACCTTGAGCGTTGACCCCGGTGTGATGAGTACATCTTCATGCCGAAGCGGAATATCGATACCCGCCTCCCGGAACCGGTCCCAGATATTGAGCATTACGGTCGAGGAGACATTTGATACGCCATTTTCTGGATCATTGATCCAAAAGCGAATCTCAAGCTCGATGGCTTCATCGCCGAATTCCATGACCAGGCATTTCGGCGCGGGCCGGGCGAGCACACGCTCAGTTTGCATTGCGCCTTTTTCAACCAGGTCTACGGCTTCGCGAAGGTCTGTTTCATACTCGACGCGCAAGCGGCGTTTCACGCGCACTTCTTTGTTGGAGTAAGACCAATTGACCACTTTGTCGGTAATCAACATTTCGTTCGGAATGAGGTGTTCTTTGCCATCGCGGGTGATCACTGAGGCGTAGCGAAGGCCGAGGGATTTTACGACGCCATAGGTCTCATCAACCTCAATGACATCGTCTGGCTTGATTGAGCGATCAGTGAGCAGAATGACACCGGAAATGAAATTGGCCACAATCTGCTGCATGCCGAAGCCTAGCCCGACACCAATTGCACCCCCGAGCACGGCAAGGCCTGAAAGCGGGATGCCAAGTCCAGCCATCGCTAGAAGCGCCGCGCCGAAAAACAAGCCGATCTGTACCGCATTGCCCATTAAGATCCGCAAGGATGGTTCGACCTGCGGCAACTCATCAACGCGCGTCTTGAGCTTTTTCGCAAGCCAGTTGGCCGCGAACATAAACAAGGCGACCGTGGCAATGGCTTGGACCACGAAAACAGGACTGATGATTCGATCGCCGAATGGGGGGCCGATCCCGTTGAGCCAGGTCATGACGTCCCCAAGCACTCCGACGGCGTAGAGCGCGGCGAAGATCCAAATCACCCATCCTGCAGGCTTGCGAAAACCTTCTGGTAAAAACGCTGTAACGAGGCGAATTAACAGCCAGGCAAGGGACAAGGACGACGCAATGCGCACCAGCGCGCTATCCATACCTGAACCCGCCATCGCGGCTTGAGCGCCATATAAGAGCGCGGCCCATAGGGCAGGGCGAACCAATAGCGGCAGCGTCTCAGCCACCAATTTGCGAATATTCTCGGGCAGACGCGAAACGCCCGAATTGACCAACTCGCGCGTCCGAGAGGTCAGCAATGCGCCAACGAGCAGCGCAGCGATAATCGCCGCGACTTGCCAAAGGATCGGCATTAAAATGTCTGTGTTGAGCAGATTGGCTTGTATCCACCCAAGAGGGTCTGACAAGAATGGGTCGGCCCAGGCGAATAGATTTGAATCGGAGGCCGCGTTTGTCGTTTCTAAGGTGTCCGTGCCCGTCGGCGCTGAGCCATCCAGTGATGTCACAGACAGGTTGTCGCCGCAGATGCGTTGACCGTCTATCGTCACGCAGCCCTCGACCTGGACTTCGGTTTCGTTTTCCATCGAAGATGGCCCTCTGCTCGATGCCTCAGTGCGCTAAGCGCCTCTGAGTGCAAGACTCACGCCGACGGAGATAGCTTAGACCGGTGGGTAAGGGAACACGGAGGTGGTCGCGCCGAGGTCGGTGAAGCTGCCTTCCATTGCGCTAAAGCCCTGTTCAATCAGAGTTTCTGGTGTCCAACCTTCCAAACGTGACACCGATTTCACCGGTCGAGGTTGGTTAAACAGCACCACTTCATTGCCGCGGACGCTGAAAATCTGTCCGTTCACGTGTTTCGCGCCATCTGCACAGAGCGTGACCGTGAGTTGTGCGACTTGATCGGCGCGCATGCCGGTGCGCATCCGTTCGACGCGTTTGGCGCCTTCTTCATTTTTTACCGGGATTGACGCGATCATGCGCGTCCAAGCAAACGGCGCGATGATATTTGAGCGGACATTCTTTCGCGCGCCCTCCATGGCCACAATCCGTGAAAGCCCTGCAATGCCCATTTTCGCGGCGGCGTAATTGGCTTGGCCGATATTGCCGATCAGACCGGACGTAGAGGTGAAGAGGACAAAACTGCCATCTTCCTGCTCTCGGAAATGTTCGACAGCGGCGCGGGTGACATTAAAGGAGCCGTGCAGATGAACATCTATGACAGCCTTCCAGTCATCTTCGCTCATTTTATGAAACATGCCATCGCGAAGGATGCCGGCTGGATTGATGATCCCGTGCAAGCCGCCAAACGTGTCTTTGGCTTGCTCAACCATGCCTTGAACCGCGGACATGTCGGTCACGCTTTCCGAGTTCGACGCTGCTTCACCGCCAGCATCGCGGATTTCTTGGGCGACCTGTTCGGCAAGACCGGCATCGCCCGACGTTGCGCCATCATCCGTAAGCGCCCCGCCGAGATCGTTGACGACGACTTTTGCCCCCTCTTGTGCTGCTAAGAGCGCACATTCTTTTCCGATACCATTCCCGCCGCCTGTCACCAGGATTACTTTTCCGTCCAATACGCCCATGGCGCGCCCTCCTTACTGTCGCTTTTGCGGGCGAAACAGCATGGATTTTTTTGCACGGCAAGGGTGTCGTTGGGACGGCTTTGCTTAAGCGGATGCGAGCGGTGTCTGTCCTTCGCCATCACGCTGACTGGCAAAGGCGGCGACGTCGCTGACCGTATAGGTTTGCGCCGTTACATCTGAAACTTTGCGATAGTCAGCGCGCGCTTCGTCCTTGGTGAGGGTGACCATAAGCCAGCCGCTGCCAAACGGATCGTAGAAATCGACTTCCGGATTAGCCGCTACAAATTGATCGCCAAGATCTGGCACCTCTTTGATATACACACCAAGCCCAGGCGAGGTCACCGATGTGCACCCAAACTCAACACCGCGTTGTTCATTGTCTTTGTCGAGCAGTGTGTTCGCCCACGCAGTATGAGTATCGCCTGTCAGCGTCACGAGACGAGCGCCAGCTGCCTTTGCGCTCGCATAAAGGCGGTCTCGTGCAGCGGGAAACCCATCCCAGGCATCCAGATTGAACGGTAAGCCAAGCTGACTGAACGGGATCAATTGTTGGATATAGCCAATATCTTGCGCCGCTTTTTGTTCATCGCTGAGCGTTTGATTAAAGTTTGGCGGTCGAACCCGTGCCATGACGATTTGGTTGGCAAGCACTTGCCAGGACGTGTTCTTGGCCGTTGAGTCCTTGAGCTGCTCATCGAGCCAGTCTTCCTGCACGCTGCCAAGCATTGTGCGCGCGTCATCTTGAACTTTCATCATCGTACCAGCGGCTGCGAGCGGCACCGCGGCGGGCTCAAGACCGCCAATTTCCGTGAACCAACTGATCTCATCAGAGCGACCCGTCAGGCGTGTTTCGAGGCACATGACTGAGGCGATATCGCCGAAATCAAAGCGCCGATAGAGCGCTTCTCGTGCTTTGCCGACTTCCGGATCGCGAACCGGCATCCATTCTAAATAGGCCTGCACCGCAGCTTGTTTGCGATTTGTCCAATTGCCTTCACCGGCTTCAGGATTGTGGTTTTCAGCGCCAGAGCGGTAGGAATTATTGGTGCTCTCATGATCATCCCACGTGCACAGCCAGGGCGCCGCGGCGTGGGCGGCTTGTAAATCGGGGTCTGTTTTGTATTGCGCATGGCGTGTGCGGTAATCGTCCAGGGTGACGATTTCGAGAGGTGGCTCATGGTTGCGATCCAAAGCCTGACCGACATCTCCGCCATAGCCATTGATTCCATATTCATAGAGATAATCGCCGAGATGTATGACCGCATCGAGCTCCGGTGTATTGGCGATGTCACGGTACACGTGAAAATACCCAAACGGATAGTTTGAGCAAGAAATCACCGCAAACTTGACAGGTGTCTCCCCGCTGGCTGCGGTTGTCTTGGTTCGACCGGTGGGCGAGCTTACATCTCCGGATGTCGCGCGGGCGATGAAGCGGAAATAATACACGGTGTCGGGCTCCAACTCGGTCAGACTGACCTTCACCGTGTAGTCGCGTTCGGGGATCGCAAAGCCTTGTCCATACTTAACCGGTTGCTCCATCTCAGCGTCTAGAAACACACCATAACTCACAGGCACGGGGAGATTTGGATACGCCGCGTCCGGCGTCACTCGGGTCCAGATGATCACGCTATCGGGCAACGGGTCCCCAGACGCAACGCCATGGATAAAATTCGCCGTCCCAGGATAAGCCGGGCGATCATCCGGGCTGACCGTGATCCGTGCTTCCGGTTCGAAGATTGGCTCTCGATTACACGCAGCCAGCCCCAATACGCTGGTGCTTGCGCCCAAAACGCCGCGCCGTGTCAACTTTCCCATAGGTTTGCCTCTCGCTTTTGTCGCCGCGATTCGTGTCGCAGCGTATCGTGTTCCGTCTCGCCGTCTTAGACCGATCATATGACAGAAATATCAGCATTAGCAGCGCCACTATAGAATGAAACCCAGCCAATGGACTTGGCGCGTGAGAATGGCCAATTTGTACGTTCGATTTGAATGATTTATTGGGCTGAGACGCCGTGGCTCAGTTCTTGCTACTTTTTTGATTTTCACGGAGGCGTAAGTGGCGATTGATATTTGTGTCTGCACATTCCGGCGTGCCTCCTTAGAGACAACGCTGCAATCGCTCGATCAGCAAAAGGTATCGGATCATGAAATTCGGATTGTCATCATCGATAATGATGATGAGCCGAGTGCGAAAACCCAGGTCCAAACTTTGCAAAAAAGCATGCGTACGCCTGTGACCTATGTCCACGCCCCGGCTCGGAACATTTCTATCGCGCGCAATGCGGGTCTTGATGCGGCCACGGCTGAGTTTGTCGCGTTCATCGATGATGACGAATACGCCCCCGAAACTTGGCTGTTTGAAATGGTTCAAACCGCAGAGCGCGAAAACCTCGACATCGTCTTTGGGCCAACCATGGGGCGTTATCGAGACGAGGATCCGAAATGGATTCGCGACAAGAACTACCATTCCTTCATTCCGTACAGACGCTTTGGGACGGTAGAGACTGGCGGTGGCGGAAACGCCTTCATCCGCTTTGCCAATCCAGTTTTTAATGGGGAGCGGTTTTTGCTCGAAATGGGCCGGACCGGCGGTGAAGATACGGAATTCTTTAATCGTATTCGATCGAAAGGTGCGCGGGTCGGCATTGCGTCAGCGGCCACCTTGTTTGAACCGGTAGAGCAGAACCGGTTGACCTTTGATTGGATTGCCAGTCGAAAATACCGCTCTGGGATTTCCTATGGTCGCCATGTCGGAATGGATCAGCGGATGACCTCCCGGCTTTGGGTGGCTGGCTCATCTGGCGCGAAAATTTTGTTCAGTGGTGTCATGGCGTTGATATTGGGCCTATCGAAAACGGAACGAAACTATTGGATGCTTCGAAGCGTGTTTCACGCTGGCGTCTTTTCGGCAGCGATTGGCCGCAAAGAGTCTGAGCTTTACTAGTCGATTGCAGCCGATGTGCGTATGTGTCTTAGCTTGAAGATATAGCGTTACGAGGCTGATTTGACTGCTGCGGCGACTGAAACGTCTTTCCTCGCGACTGAGGCTGATCGAGGCACTCGGCTTGATCGCTTTATCAGTGATCAGTCTGATGACCTGTCTCGAACGCGTGCAAAAGCGCTGATCAAAGACGGGCAGCTTCGAGAGGTAAAGGACGGGGTTGAGCAGACGCAGCCGGATCCGCGCACTCCTGTCGTGCCTGGCGTTGAATATGTCGTCAGTGTTCCCGCGCCTGTCTCCGCTATTCCTGAGCCAGAGGATCTCCCATTGGAGGTCCTGTTCGAGGATCCGCATTTGATCCTTGTCAACAAACCGTCTGGCATGGCGGTCCATCCAGCTCCCGGAACGTGGCAGGGCACTTTGGTCAATGCGCTCTTACATCACTGTAAAGGCGAGCTTCCCGGCATTGGCGGGGTCGAACGACCTGGAATCGTCCATCGCATCGACAAAGACACGACGGGTGTACTGGTCGTCGCGAAGACGGAAGCTGCCCATAAAGGGCTTTCCAATCTCTTTGCTGCGCACGATATTGATCGCACCTATCTCGCCTTGGTCAGGGGCAGCCCGCGACCTTCGATCGGCACAGTCACGACGGACATTGCGCGAAGCCCGCGCGACCGAAAAAAGATGGCGGTTGTTGCAGATGGAGATGGTCGGCACGCGGTTACGCACTACAAAGCGCTCGAGACCTATGGCGAGATCAGCAAGATCGAAGCGCGCCCGGCCGCCGCCTTGATTGAGTGCAAACTGGAAACCGGACGCACGCACCAGATCCGAGTTCATATGGCGCATATCGGATGCTCGCTGATTGGCGACCCTGTTTATGGCGGTCATCGCGGCATCAAAGCGAACGGTCGCGGCGATGCTTTTGATCTAGCGACAGGGCTCGCACGAAAGCTCACGCGCCAAGCGCTACATGCCGCAAGTCTCGGCTTTACGCATCCGGTCACCGGAGAGCGTGTGTTCGTGGAAACGCCGTTGCCAGCAGACCTCATGGAGCTGCGTGCGGCTTTGAGAGGTCTTTAGTTTAATCGCGCACCATGGCGGGCGGGGCGCTGCCACCGCGCTTGGCGAGAAAATTGGCGAAGCCTTCAGAGAGCTTTTTCACGTCATTGCGTAGCCGGCCATATTTGCCGCGCAGCGTGCTGTAGCTGTCGAGATCCATGCGATCCATAGCGTTGAGCGCTTGAACGGATTCTGGAATGTTCGGGCCAAAGGTTCGATCTTTGAAGTGAACATCTTTGAGCTGCCGCTCAGCATTCCGCGCGTATTTGGTATTCCGAAAACGCGTGATGACCATATAGTTGCGCGATGCCAAGTGCGGGTTGATCTGTCCGCTGACCCATTCGGTAAACTGTTTCGATCCCCAGATCGACACAGAGTCCGCCAAAGTCGGCGTAATGTATGTGGTTGCGATGGAGAGACCGGCTCGTGCGACAGGCGACATGTAAGGCGGCGTGTCAATCAATATAATATCATAGAGCGACTTGAGCGGGTCGAGCGCTTTCTCGATGTGGCCCGCAATGTAATTGGCGAGCCGGGTCGGGGCCATGCCTTTGGAATAGATTTTCTCTTCAAGCTCCATTTCCGTGAGGCGAAGCTGAGAGTGAGACGGCAGGATCGAAATCCAGCCTGAGCGCTCATCGCGTTCTTCTGCTTTTCGAAGCTCTTCCAACGTCACCGCATTCGGCAAGACAAGATTGCCAATGTTTGGCGTTTCGTTGGCCATGAATTGTTCGACCAAATGATGGACGCCTTTGCCCTGATCAAATGCCATCTGGAGGCCGCGATCGGTGAGCAGCATTTGGCTGGTGCTGGCTTGCGGATCTAAATCGACAACAAGGACGTTCGCCCCATAAAAGTAAGCCAAGCCATCTGCTAGCATAAGCGTCGTGGTCGATTTCCCGACCCCGCCTTTGAGATTGGCGATTGCCGCAATGGTCGCAGTCATAATGTCCCTCTCCGCGCACGCGTTTTGGCACAAGACCGATCGTTGAGAAAGAGCGGAACCCGACTCTGAGCAGTTATGAGATAAGTTTAAGCCTTCAGCATATTCGTCACGCGATTTGTAAACGCCTGAAAATACGATGATTGAGGCGTACGAAACTTGCGCACTTCACCTCCCAGGTGAGTGTGTTTGACTTGATCAGAGCCCCATGGTTTCCCCGATGCGGGCAAGATGTGTGGGGCACGCGCGCAATGGCGTTTAGCGCGAACCGAATAAATTTATGGAAAGGCTGCAAGCGTCTCGCGCGGATGGGAGCGGCAGCCGCCTTATCGCTTATACCAATCGCACATGCCGCTCCGCCAGACATTGGCGAAGAGTGGCGTCTCACATTTGAGAGTGAGTTTGAGCGGCCAACCAACGCCGCCGATCGCCCGCAGTTTCTGATTGAAGACTTCGATCGGTTTGCCCGCGGGTCTGACAATGCCAAATGGGAGTATCGCAAGGGGCCGAATAAGGACGCATACGCGGTCGAAGAGAATGCCTTTGTCAGCCTCGACGAAGAGACCGGCGCCTCTGTTCTGGTCTTACGCACATCAATCGATCCCGCGTCACGCCAGCGCAAATCCAACCGGATGCGTACCGGGTACATTCGTACGCGCAATTATCGCAATACCGGCCAAGGCAATGAAACGACGTTTGCGCAGCGCTTTGGGTATTTTGAAGCGCGGATGAAGTTTGATCCAAGTCCCGGACAATGGGGGGCATTTTGGCTGATGCCGTCCTACGATATTTGGTGCGCAGATGATTCAGGTCGTGACGCCACTGAGATCGATATTGTCGAGGGTTTTCCTATTCCAGCTGGCGGATCATCCAACCGAGATAAGGGCGTCAGCTTCGCGATCCACTATGATGGCTATGGCCGGTTTCACAAAAAAGAGTTCTCCGAATTTCCCCGCCCTCAAGACCTTGATCAATTCCCAAATTTCTCGTCGACTGAGTTTGTCACTTACGGCTTTTTATGGACTCCAGACAGTTACACTTGGTATGTGAATGGTATTCCGACATTTCATATCGATGATCCGGATCAGATTTCGCAACGGTCGAAATATTTGAAATTGTCCACGGAGGTTCAGTCTTGGGCGGGAGCACTTGATCCCGAGCGGCTGCCAGCGGACACCGTCATTGACTGGGTGCGGGTTTGGCAAACCGATCGTCTTGCCAATGGAAATCCTTACATCTTTCAAGCTGAAAGCGATACACTCCAACGGTCACGGGGTGTGAGAGAGTTAAGAGAAGAAACGGGCACCTGGTGCAGAAATCGCGTCGTTCGTGCGACCTTTAGGTCGCAAGGCGAGATCACAATTCCAATTTCAGAGCCGATTCATGCAAGACAAATTGGGATCAGGATTTCCAATAAGACGGATAAAAATAGCTCCGTCTCGATCGCTTTAGATGGGGCTGATCTTCAAACCTGGACAGATATCGACCTCGATCCTTTGTTCGTGCTCAAACATGATTTTGACGACACAATATCAAATTCAATTACCGTCAAATGGACAGGCGATGTGGCGATTGATCAGGTCTATTTGGTGCCAAAACAGCCCTTCGTGTCGAAGCAATCTTTGTTCAGTGATGATCAGAAATCGGCCGCGCTGAACCCATAAGCCACGACTGGCTCGGTAGCATTTAGCGCGGGATTGAATCTAGCATCGATTTTGCAACACCGGTAAGTTTCGCCAGCTGGGTGTATTATCGGGACACTGCGTATGCTCATCGACAGACTTAGTGCGCTTATGATCGTGTGCGGTAATCCACAAATGGTGCGGACATGGTAGCCAAAAAGATCGCACGCGGCATCAGTGTCATGATGGCGGGCCAGTTGCTGGGCAACATTATCGGCTTGGTGTCCACGCTGGTCATGGCGGCGCTGTTGATCCCAGAGGATTTTGGTGTATTCGCGCTCGCGACGAGCTTTGTGACGATCATTTCCGCGATGTTCGATCTGCAAACATCGTCCGTTTTGATCCAGATGCCGGATCCCAAAAAGCAGGACTTTGACACAGTCTTCACTCTGAATTTGCTGCGCGGCGTGATCTTGTGCTTAGGCGTCTGCGCGCTGGCATGGCCGATTTCGGCTTATGTCGGCGATGAGCGCTTACTGCCATTGCTGTTGCTCTTGTCGCTGCAGCCTCTATTGCTCGCATTGCGAAATCCATACTTCGAGCGATATGCGAAAGATCTGAGCTTTGGTCCAACGACGCTGCTTGATCTCGCGGCCAAAATCCTCTCGTTCTTGGGCGCTGTCGGGTATGCGATCATCAATCCGAGCTATTGGGCGTTGGCCTGCGGCGTTTTGATTTCCGCCTTTGCTGGCACGCTGATGACTTATCTCGTTCGACGAGAATTTCCGGGACTTTCGCTTGGGTCGTTTCGATACGTTTTCTCATTTTCAATTTGGCTCGGGTTTTCAGCCTTGCTCGAACAGATGCGAAACGTCTCAGGCCGCTTAATCTTAGGCATTGCCGCGAATGCGACAACGCTCGGATTTTTTGCTTTGGCTCTGCAAATCGTCGAACAGATTATGGCGGCGCTGATGAGGCCGTTTAACTGGGCGATGTTCTCAGGCTTTAGCCAGTTCACCGGAGATCCCGAACGGTTGAAATCGACCTATAATCAGGCCCATACAGCGATGGCGTCGCTGCTAATCCCTGCCGCGACCGGAATGCTCTTGGTCTCCGAACCGATCATTTCCACCTTCTTTGGCGCGAAATGGGAAAACACGGTCCTCTTCCTTCAGTTTTGTGCCGCAGTTTACGTCTTGAACGGGATTGCCGGTCCTGTTTGGGCGCTCGGAATGTCGATGGGACGAACGCGTCTCTTGTTTTTGCGGACGGCCTTGTCTTTGACCCTCGCTGTCATCTGCCAATTGGTCGGCATCTACTATTATGGCGTGCTCGGCTTCTTGATTGGCGGGTTCATAGCTGCCGCGGCAAACTGCGCCATCTCGCTGCAGATAACCCGACAACTGATTGGCTTGTCATACCTGAAACAGCTGCGGAACATTATCCGGCCGTTTTGCGCCAGCCTGGTCATGGCTCCGATGGTGCTTCTCACGCAGTCTGTGCTGCTCGCGACAGCTCCGACATGGCTGATTCTTGGGCTGTCTATGCTGGTTGGGGTCGCGACATATGCGTCGGTCATTCTTTTGATGTGGGCGATGGCAGGTTATCCGGCCGGGCCCGAGCGATTGGCCCTCAATACGTTTCATAGCGTCCGCGAACGCGCCGGCGCGATGCTGCGTTGAAGCTGAGAATGGCGCTGTCATGATTGCTCCTGATCCCATCTCCCCCCCGCTTTCAGTATCGGTGATTATCCCGACCTATAATCGCGCAGAATTTGTCGCGGAGGCCCTCGACGCGGTGCTCAGCCAATTGCGTGACGGCGATGAGGTGATCGTTGTCAATGATGGCTCAAAGGACAACACCCTCGATGTGCTGTCGCCCTATAAAGATCGGATTAGACTGATCAACCAGGACAATGCGGGAAAATCGGCGGCTCTGAATCATGCGCTCCCAGAAGTGACGTGTGATCTCATTTGGATTGTCGATGATGACGACATTGTCTGCCCGGATGCGCGAGATCAATTGGTCTCTGCGCTGGTGGATAATCCTGAAGCAGGATTTTCCTATGGGCGCCATGATCGCTT
>JBCBQS010000006.1:0-29754 GCA_039820085.1 Pseudomonadota bacterium | reverse complement strand
CGGACAGGCCCGCTTCGAACCGTTCTAGAATAAGCGGATTGCTGCCTTGAGAGAACCGCGCAACACCAACGCGCGCGCCGTTCAGGCTTCCCGCATCAAGCGCAGCCACATAATCCGTTGGCGCCTCTGTCGTGTCCATCGCATTCATCATCATGGCCGCGCCCATGACCGACTTGGTCATTGGACCAGCGGTGTCCTGAGAGAATGAGATCGGAACGATGTATTCCTGAGAAACCACACCCACCGTTGGCTTAAACCCAACAATGCCGCTCGCATTTGAGGGGCAAATGATCGAGCCATTGGTCTCCGTTCCAACCGTTCCTGCGGCCAAAGAGGCGGCTGCCGCGGCCCCTGAGCCTGAGCTTGATCCGCAAGGATTGCGATTGAGCACGTGAGGATTTTTGACTTGGCCACCCAGCGAGGTCCATCCGCTTGAGGAGTCGCTTGAGCGAATATTCGCCCATTGGCTGAGATTGGTCTTGCCGAGGATCACCGCGCCTTGAGCCCGGAGACCGGCAACCAGCGGGCTATCACGCCCGGTGATGTTTTCCGTTAAGGCCGTTGAGCCTGCCGTTGTCGGCATCGGGTCGAGGCTTTCAATATTGTCTTTAAGGAGGATCGGAACGCCATCCAGGGCCCCGAGTGTTTCCCCTGCCGCGCGGCGCGCGTCGCTCGCCTCGGCTTGGCTGAGCGCGTCCGGATTGACCGCGAGCACCGATTGCAAGGTCGGGCCGGATCGATCAACCGCCTCGATTCGCGTCGTATAGGCATCGACCAGATCCGCTGAACTGGTGGCCCCGGTCGCGAGCGCGTCTGCGATCTCAGGAAGCGTGCCCAATATCAGTTCTGCGGCGTCCACCGTCATGTTCATCTCTTCCGTTTCTGTCGCCGGCTCGGTCGGGACGCTCTCACCGGAACATGCCGCGCAAACCGCAGCCACAGCTAGTGCACTGACAGCTAATCTCATTTTGAGTCACTCCTGAATCGCTTGCGCTCGCATCTAGGGCGAAGCGGTCCGATTTGTCATCCTTTTTGCAGGCTGAGCGGAGACCTCTAGCGATGATTTAACAGGCGAATTTTTTCATCAGTATGCTGACCATAAGACAGGTCACGGTTGCTTCGCCCTCGCTTTTAAGGATCCTCGCGCACGTTTAGAATAGCACCAAAGACAGGGTCGAGGTGATATTAAATGTCTGTTTATACGAAGTATTTTTCTTTTTCAAATTCACTGGCGAGCCGTTGGAATGCTCTAATCCAATGGCCACGCGCGATTGTGACAGGGCTTTTCATAGTCACATCGTCTCTATTAGTTTTTCCAGACGTCGCGATTTCAGAAGATGTGAAACGCATAAAGTACAGAAATGAGGGCGGCTATGCAGCAAGTTTCTGGGTAAGATGGATAACACCCGAAGGCATCACGTGCGGCGGGTATCAACCCTACCACGTGTTCACAACCTCAACGTCGAAAACGGTCCAAGTGCAGCTCAAAGACTCCTTCACATTCATCAAGAGGATCAGCGATGTCAAAAAATGCAAAAAGTATATGAGCTCATGGGACAGTATTTCGATTCCGAAAGGATCGAGAGTCTGGGGCGTTGTTAACATTGATGGCGGGCGTCGCTCCTCCTGCAAAAGCACAAAGAAAGTATATTTCGATCCCAATGGCGATGAAATCAAATACGTGACCCAGGGAACGACTAAAAGCAATAATCGTTGTTTCCATACGAACAAAAAGGCGAATTCGGCGGAAGAAGAATGAGTCCGTCGTCCCTTCATCCGTGTGCGAAACTGCGACCTCGCCCGATCAGTAAGCTTCGGCTCTTGGTCGGTTTCGCCTTAAGTGCCGTGCTTTGGACTCCCCCGATATCTGCCGAAAACATCAAGAAAATGACGTATCGCAATGAGGGCGGCTATCAGGCGCGATTCTATGTGCGCTGGACGACGCCAGCCGGGGTAACCTGTGCGGGCTAAAAATCACTAGATTATACCAGCTCGACAGCCAAAACCGTGAGTTTCCATTTAGGTGGTTTTTTCCAGAAGCTGAATCAACTGAGTCAGAATGATGCCTGCAAAAAGTACGTCCAATGGTCCGGTGAAATTCGGATTGCAGAGGGATCGCGTGTCTGGGGCGTCGTCGACATCAAATCCGGCCAGATGAAATCCTGTAAAGGCACCAAGGCCGTCTACTATTACGACAAGCTGACGAGCGGTGACATTATATACAAAACGCGCGGGACGACCCAAAACAACAATCGTTGTTTTCACACCAATTAGGGGACCTCATTTCATAAGGATCAATCCAGTGACACTGTTCTCCACCATCACAAAGCAAAAGAACCGGTTGACCAAGGCCGGCCTCGCCGGCGCCTTCGCCATCGGCGGCGCCCTCATTGCGCAACCCATATCTGCGCAACCTGTCAAAGAAATGACCTATCGCAATGACGGGAATTATCTCGCGCAGTTTAGCGTGCAGTGGATGACCCCATCTGGGGACGTGTGTGGCGGAGGCCCCGCTTACCAAACAACGCTGACGCAAAAAATGAAATCCGTCACGATTGATTTGACCGGCGCCTTCAAAATCGACCCGGTCTTGAGCGACACGCCCTACTGCGCGGATGTCGCACTATCTCAGGGGCGCCTAACCATTGCACCGGGCTCAACCGTTTGGGGCATGATCATTGTCGGGCGTAACAAATACAAGACGTGTAAATCGGTCAGCCGAAACGTGACATTCGCGCCCTCAGGACGGGAGATTGTCTACTTTTCTGAGGGGACCGAAACCTCAGGCAACCAGTGCCAACGCGACTAAGGAGACATAGCGCGTTGGCAACGGCAGCTAGCGTTCGAACTTTTTGAACTTCACGCGTTTCGGCTCCACCGCGTCGGGGCCGAGGCGGCGTTTCTTGTCTTCTAAGTAAGAGCTAAAGTCGCCTTCAAACCACTCCACATGACTGTCGCCTTCAAAGGCGAGGATGTGCGTCGCCATACGGTCGAGGAACCAGCGATCGTGTGAAATCACAACCGCGCAGCCTGGGAAGCCTTCAAGTCCCTCTTCCAGCGCTTGTAAGGTCTCAACATCGAGATCGTTGGTCGGTTCGTCGAGGAGGAGCAGATTGCCGCCTTCGCGCAACATTTTTGCCAAGTGCACACGATTGCGCTCCCCACCGGAGAGCTTTCCAACCGGCTTCTGCTGATCGGTTTTCTTAAAGTTGAAAGCGCTGACATAGGCGCGTGAGTTCATCTCAACACTGCCAAGCTTGATGACATCCAGGCCGTCTGAAATTTCTTCCCAAACATTCTTTTTGTCGTCGAGCTTATCGCGGCTCTGGTCGACATAGCCAAGCTTCACCGTGTCGCCGAGCTCAAGCGTGCCGGCATCGGGCTGTTCTTGCTCGAGGATCATTTTGAACAGGGTCGATTTACCGGCGCCATTTGGGCCGATCACGCCGACAATTCCGCCTGGCGGGAGTTTGAAATCAAGCGCGTCGATCAAGAGATTGTTGCCGAAGCCCTTGCGGAGCTTTTCCGCCTCAAGGACTTTATTGCCAAGACGCGGGCCGGGAGGAATGCGAATGGTCGCATTCGACACAGTCTCGCGCTCGGCTTTGTTGGCCATCTCTTCATACGATTGAATCCGCGCCTTTGATTTCGCTTGGCGGGCTTTCGGGCTTGAGCGGACCCATTCCAGTTCTTTGGCGAGCGCCCGCTGACGGCCTTTGTCTTCGCGCGCTTCTTGTTCCATTCGCTTGGCTTTTTGTTCGAGCCAGGCTGAATAATTGCCCTCATACGGAATGCCGCGGCCGCGATCGAGCTCGAGAATCCAACCCGTAATATCGTCTAGGAAGTAACGATCGTGCGTCACCAAGATCACGCAGCCTTTGAAATTGATCAGATAGTTTTGCAGCCAGGCTACCGTTTCTGCATCCAAATGGTTGGTCGGCTCGTCCATCAAGATCATGTCGGGGCGCGAGAGTAAAAGACGACAAATCGCGACGCGGCGAATCTCTCCGCCAGAGAGCGACGTGACGTCGGCAGTATCTGGCGGGCAGCGCAGAGCTTCCATCGCCATTTCGATTTTGGAGTCAATGTCCCACGCATCGGCGGCATCGACCTGCTCTTGCAGCGCCGTCATCTCTTCCATCAACTCGTCTGTATAGTCCTCGGCAAGCTTCATTGAGATGGCATTGAATTGGTCGAGCAGCCCTTTTTCGGGGCACTCAGAGGCAACATTTTCAAACACGGTGAGATCCGGATTGAGCTGCGGTTCTTGCGGCAGATAGCCAACTTTGATGCCATCAGCGGCCCACGCTTCGCCATTAAACTCAGTCTCGTCACCCGCCATAATCTTCAGCAAAGTCGATTTGCCCGCGCCATTGATGCCGACGACGCCAATCTTCGCATCTGGCAAGAAAGACAGATGGATGTTTTCAAACACTTGTTTGCCACCAGGATAGGTCTTTGAGACGCCCTGCATGTGATAAACATATTGCGGTCCGGCCATGGCGGTTGTGCTCCAGCTTCGAGAAATTTTGGCGTGTGTGACCTACGTGACCGAAATGTGCAAGGGTGAGATGATAGCGATCAAGGCTGCGGGGATGAATGACCGCGGCGACGTTGCTTGCGCAGGTTAAGCATGCCAATAGCTGACCGGCTCAATATGAACGGCAAATTGGACGTCTTATGCATTTCGCAAATCGTGTTTTAGTGACTGGCGGGGCTGGTTTTATTGGCAGCCACCTGTGCGACCGCTTGATCGAAAAAGGCTACGAAGTCCTGTGCGTCGACAATTATTTTACGGGCGCGCGCACCAATATTTCTCACCTGATCGGCAACACGTCGTTTGAGCTGCTGCGTCACGATGTGACGTTTCCGCTCTTTGTTGAGGTCGATCAGATTTACAATTTGGCTTGCCCGGCCAGTCCGGTCCATTATCAATTCGATCCGGTGCAAACGACCAAGACCAGCGTCCATGGCGCGATCAACATGCTCGGGCTCGCCAAGCGGATCAAAGCCCGCATCCTGCAAGCCTCGACATCGGAGGTGTACGGCGATCCGACGGTACATCCACAGCCAGAGGGTTATTGGGGCAATGTAAACCCGATTGGACCGCGCTCATGCTATGATGAGGGTAAACGTTGCGCCGAAACGCTATTCTTTGACTATTATCGTCAGCACAATCTCGACATCAAAGTTGCTCGGATCTTCAACACGTATGGCCCGCGCATGCACCCGAATGATGGCCGGGTGGTCTCGAACTTTATCATGCAAGCGCTGCGCGGTGAGGACATCACGCTATATGGTGATGGCGAGCAAACGCGCAGTTTTTGCTATGTCGATGACCTCGTCGATGGCCTGATCCGGTTGATGGAGAGCCGCGACGGCGTGACCGGCCCGATCAATCTTGGCAATCCTGGAGAGTTCACGATTAAAGAGCTGGCCGAACAGGTCATCGATCTCACCGGGTCAAAGTCCAAAATGGTCCACACACCCTTGCCGCAAGATGACCCAAAACAAAGGCAGCCTGATATCGCGCGCGCACAAGCGGATCTGAATTGGTCGCCTGCCATTGCCCTGCGAGATGGCCTGACCAAGACGATCCCCTACTTCGAAAAGTTTTTACGTTCGTGAAATCGTTCTACATGACTTCAGATCACTGATTTTGGGGACATTATGCGCGAAACAATAGAGACAGTTGCAAAGGTTGCTCCGCCAGGATTCAACGCGTTTTTAGAAGACGTGTTCGGCCTGAATGTGCGCGGACTTCGGACGTTAAAAGACCTCTATGTCCGGCCGAAAGCTGTCTTCGAAAACGCCCGAGTCATCGATTGGGCCAACACCCATACGCCGACCATCCGGCTAACCTTCTCGTTGATCACGGTTTACATGCTTCTGAGCTTCTTCTGGGCCGCTGAAGATGGCGCGCTGTATCAGGGACTCTATCAGCAATTAGAGGTGCTCAAAGAGACCAATCCTGACCTTCCACCCGTCGACATTATGATTGAGGGATGGTTCGCAGGATACTCGGTTATCTATCCATTCGCCTATATGTTCATGCACTTTTTGCTGGGGTCATTTCTATTTGTCTGGGGCAAAGGCACGACGTGGGCGACGCGACTGCGGCTGTACTTCGGACTGCTTGCGATGGGGATGTCAGTTGCTTTGGTGTCGACACTGCTCTTGCCATTGATCACGGTGGACGAACTGCTGATTTACACGCTGGGAGTCATGTTCTTGGGCTTAGTCCTCTATTGCGTCACATATGTACGGGCCATGTCAGGAACCTTCTCCGTCGGTGCTCTGCTTTGGCGAACCCCTCTCATCGCAGTATTGATTCTCATCATGGAATTCATCATTGGGATGATCACACAATTGATTTCGGGCATTTGGATTGGAGTAAGCTACGCCAGCGGGGCGTAGTTCGCTGCGCATTGAGCTGCCAAATCTGCAAGGGCTGACAAACACGCATTCCCGCGTTAGCTCTCCCGGTCATGTTAAGACCGCTATTCTTTTCCGCAGCTGCCCTCGCTCTGAGCGCCTGCGCCGCCCCTCTTGCCCAAACACCGACAGAGTCTTCGAACACAATGGTTGACCAAAAACCGCTTACAATTGAACGCCTATATGCCAGCCCCAGCCTTTCGGGGGCGACGCCGAATGGTGTCAAGTATAGCCCAGACGGCAAACGCGTCACCTTCCTCAAAGCGCGTGAGGATGAAGGCAATCGCTACGATCTCTGGCAATTTGATGTCGCAACCGGCGCGCAAAGCTTGTTGGTCGACTCGCAGCTGCTTGAGCCAGAAGAAGTCGAACTGTCCGAGGAAGAAAAGGCGCTTCGCGAACGCCGCCGGATTGCTGGCCGCAAAGGCATCGTTTCTTATGATTGGGGCACCGCCGATACGATCCTGGTGCCGATTGGCGGCGATCTGCATATCGTGACGCTGGCCGAGGACGGACCAAAAGCGCGCCAACTCACCGACACAGACGCATTTGAATATGACGCCAAAATCTCACCGTCAGGCGGCTATGTGAGCTTTGTGCGCGACGGCGCGGTCTATGCGATCGATTTGAGCACTGGCGAAGAATCTCAACTCACCCCACTCGCCGAACCTGACAAAGCCATCGCGTATGGCGTTGCGGAGTTCGTCGCGCAGGAAGAGATGGACCGCTATACCGGCTATTGGTGGAGCCCGGATGATCGCTATGTCGCTTACACCAAAGTCGATGAAAGCACGGTCGACATCATCCCGCGCTTCGACATCGCCGCCGAAGATGTCACGGTCATTGACCAACGCTATCCACGAGCCGGACGACCGAATGCCGTTGTCGATCTGTTCGTGCGCGATCTCTCGACCGGAGAGATCACGCAAATCGATTGGCGCCGCGATGATTGGGGCCCGGCGGTGGACCAATATCTGGTGCGTGTTTACTTCAGAAACGGACGCACCGGCGGTCAAAACCTCTTTGTCGGTCGCATCAATCGCGCACAAACCGATTATGATCTCACCACTGTTCGGATGCCCGATGAAGGCGGCACCATGGCCAGCGAGCCTGCCTATGTGTTCACCGAAACGCATGAGACCTGGATCAATTTACAAAGCGATTTCAGCACCGCGGCGTTCATGTATACGTTGAGTGCTGAAGCGCCGGGCGGGCATCGTCAAATTTTGGCGAGCCGCGCCGATGGAAACGAAGCGTTTGTTCCGCTGACCCCGGATGATTTCACCGTCGGCTCGATGGTCGGCGTGATGGAAGATGCAGGGAAGATCTTCTTTACGGGCTTCGGCGATACGCCGCTGGAGCGCCATCTCTATAGCATTCCAATCGATGGCGGCGATCCAACCCGGATCACGGAGCTTGGCCGGTTTTGGTCCGTGACGATGGCGCCGGATGGACAATCCTTTGTTGGCAGCAGCTCCAGCCCGACTCAACCGACGCAAACAGGTCTCTATCGCGCCGATGGCTCTTTGATCACATGGATCGAAGAGAACACGCTCGATGCGACCCACCCTTACGCGCCGTATTTGGAAAACCATACCGTTCCAGAATATGGGACCCTCACCGCAGAAGATGGGCAAACACTCTACTATTCGATCCAGCTGCCACCAGATTTTGACCCGAGCAAAACCTACCCGGCTCTAGTTGAGACGTATGGCGGTCCGCATGCGCAAACCGTGAACCGAAATTGGGAACGCCTGTCCGATCAATTCTATAGCCGAGAGGGCTATGTTGTCTTCCGGCTCGACAATCGCGGCATGGCCAATCGCGGCCGAACATTCGAAGATGTTATCTACCGCCAGATGGGCATTCCAGAAGTGCGCGATCTTCTCGTCGGCGTCGAGTGGCTAAAAGCGCAGCCGTTTGTTGATGGCGACCGGGTTGGCATCCAAGGCTGGTCTTATGGCGGCTACATGACGTTGATGACCATCTTGCAGGCCCCCGAAGACACATTCGCAGCCGCCGTCGCAGGCGCGCCTGTCACCGATTGGGGTTTGTACGACACGTTCTACACAGAGCGCTATATGGACACGCCGCAAGACAATACCGATGGCTACGACAAATCCTCAGTCTTTTATCACTTGGACAAGCTCGAAACGGCGCTGCCGAATCTGATGCTGGTTCACGGCATGGCCGATGACAATGTCACGTTCGACAACACAACGCGCCTGATGGCGGAGCTCCAACAACGCGGCGTGGTCTTCGAGCTGATGACCTATCCAGGCCAAAGGCATGGCATTCGGGGGCAAGCGCTCGGAACGCATTTGATGAAGACACGGATGAACTTCCTCGACCGTCACCTGAAGGCCGACACCGAGTGATCAAGCCCTGGAAAATCCTCTCCTCAAAGCCTGTCATCAGCGATCAGTATATCACAGTACGGACCGACTCGTGTGAGCGGTCCGATGGGCACATTGTTCCGACGTATCACGTCATAGATTTCCCGATGTGGACACTCGTCGTGCCGCTCACTGATAAGGGAAACATTGTCCTGGTGCGCGAATATCGCCACCCGGCCAATGTCATCGTCACCGGGATTCCCGGAGGCGGCGGCGAACCGGACGAGACCGACTTTGAGGCGATCGGTCGGCGAGAGCTGGTTGAAGAGACGGGATACACGCCGCGAGAGATGCATCATATCGGGCGGTGTTATCCAAACCCAGCCACGCAAACCAACCAGATCAACTTCTTTTTGGCGCTCGGATGTGTGCGAACGACCGAACAGAGCCTCGATGCGAATGAGCAAATTGAGGTCCTCGAAATGCCCTTCGCGGACTATCTCCGCTATGAGCACATGTCGGTTCAACACGCGCACCATGCCGCCGCGCTATACTACACTGAACGATACTTTCTAAAGCACCCGGAGCTCCGCCCTACCGCATAGACAGGCTTGCCAGACAATCTGAGGTGGAGGCAAATAAGCGTACAGTTCTTGGAGACGCGCATATGCCAGCCTTTCAGCCCACCGCCGATCAGTTTCGAGCATTTCGCGATGATCCGCATGACGGTCCGGTCAGCCAGGTCAACTTGCTAAAATTCCGCGTCAAAGCTGAATACAAAGTCGGCGATCCCGAATTTGGCGAGGACTGCTCTGGCGAGACCGCATATGTGCGATATTCGGAAGCGTTCACGAAAGCAGCAGCCGAAGTCGGCGGCACAACGAGCCTGCTTGCCACGACCGAGCGCTATTTCATCGGCGGCGGCAACTGGGACGGTGTTTTGGTCAATTCTTTTCCAAGCCGACAAGCCTTTATCGCGACGCTTAATCACCCGGACTATAAAGCAATGTCGCGCCACCGCGATGCTGGCCTGCTGTGTCAGGAGCTGATCGTCACGCGTCCCTTATGGCTGCACGGAGAGCAACAATGATCCGAACGATACTCGTTATACTCGCTGCAACCAATCTCACTTTGTCTATGCTGGCCGAAACCAGTACGCTGGTGGACGCGAGCGATGCAGAGAGAATTGCAGGATTGATGCAAGACGAAGGCTATCGAGCTAAGGTCGAAGTTGATAGCGATGGTGACCTCAGCATCGTGTCGGGCGTCGGCGGCGTTGAGTTCAATGTTTACTTTCGCGCGTGCGATGATGAACTTTTGAACTGTGAACTTTTAGTTTTCAATTCTGGCTTTGACCTGAAGAATGGGAGCTCGGAAGCAAAGATGACGCAGTGGAATCAAACTCAGTGGACGAAAGCCTATTTGGATCGTGAGAAAGATCCATTTCTGGAGCTTCCGGTTAACATGCTGTACGGCATCTCGGAGGAAAATTTCCGTGACACGCTCAATTGGTTCGCGGGACAAGTGACCAAATTTGCCGATCACATAGGGTGGAACGACGAACCTTCCGTCGATCCAATAAAGACCTTTGCAGATCCCATATAAGCCAATTAGATTTAGACTTGGGGAACCTTAGAAATGAAATGGATTCTAATCGCCATCGCGGCGTTGGTCGCCCTCGCCGCCGCTGCTTATGGCGGCCTCGTCTGGATGATTACTCGGCCATTGCCGCCACTTGAACTCGGACCGACGATCTCGATCGCGCAAGGCGAAATCCAAGCTGGCATTGATCGCGACAATCCGGAGATATTGCAATTCAACGGTCTGCCTTTCGCCGCCGCGCCGATTGGCGAACGGCGCTGGCGCGAACCGATGCCGCCAACGGGGTGGGAGATGGTCCGCGATACCAGCCAATTCGGCGCAGAATGCATGCAATCGCGCGACGGCAGCGGTGAATTCCTGAGCGATCTGTTGAATGGTTTAGGGCTCAATCCAGTGCAGCGTCACTTTGCGACCATCGCGCTCGAAAGCGGGCCACCCCCAATGGAGAGCGAAGACTGTTTGTTCTTAAACGTGCGCACCGCAAATACCGGCAGCGATGACTTGCAACCGGTTATGGTCTGGATCCATGGCGGCAGCCACCAAGCGGGCGCTGGGTCTCAGGAGATTTACCAGGCCAATCAACTGGTTGAAAACGGCGTGGTGCTGGTGACGATCAACTATCGGCTCGGACCTTTTGGGTATCTCGCGCATCCTGCATTAAGTGCCAGCGATCCGCGCGGCGTTTCCGGCAATTATGGCCTGCTCGACCAAGTCGCGGCGCTTGAATGGGTGCAAGACAATATCCAAGCCTTTGGCGGCGATCCGGAGAATGTCACGATATTCGGCGAGAGCGCGGGCGCGCAATCCGTCACCGAGATCATGTCGACCCCGCTGAGCGAAGGCCTGTTCCACAAAGCCATTCTGCAGAGCGGAGCCTCAACCTATAATGCCAACGGTTTGACGACCGCGATTGAGGGTCGGATGACGATGCATGAGGCTGGGGTTGAGTTTTTTGACGGGCTTGCGGCAGCCGATGCGAGCGCTGAGGATTTGCGCGCGATACCCGCCACCGACATTGTCGCGCATATTCCCAGCAAGGCGCATCTTGGCGGATACGCTTTGCCAACGGTTGATGGGGTCGTCATTCCGAAACTCATGGGCCAAGCCATCGGCGATGGCAGCATCCACAATGTGCCAATCCTCGCAGGCTATAATGCCGATGAGGCCACCTTGTTTTACCCCAGCATGCAAGTCCCAACCGTTTTGGTGCCGGAGTTTCCTGAAGCGTACGAGGATCGATTGGCCTTGATACGCGAGATCTATGGCGATGCCGATGCGGAGCGCCTGATCGCGCTTTATGGATTGGATGATCCAGAAACGTATCAGAGCGGCGAAATGGATATGCTCGGGGACGACCTGTTCGGGGTCCATATGCGCCACCTGGCGGCGTCAAATGTCGCCCAGGGGGAGCCAACCTATCTTTATCATTTCACGCGCGTTACGCCGTCTGAGCGACAGACCATCGGGGCCTTTCACGCCGCAGAAATCTTCTTTGTTTTTGGCTCTCACAGCCCGCTTGCAGGCTTAACAGAAGAGGATGAAGCACTGACCGAAGCGCTCGGCATGTACTGGACCAATTTTGCCAAAACAGGCGACCCGAATGCGGATGACCTGGCATCATGGCCGGCCTATGATCCGGAGAGTGATGTTTGGATGACGTTCAACCCATCGATTGAGACCAAATCCGCTGTGCGGGCTGAGAAACTCGACATCATGGAGCGCGCCATGGTTCTTCGGATCGCGGAAGCTGTTCCGCAGATCACACCGCCGAGCGCAGACCCGGTCGAGGCTTTAGGCGGTCAACAGGTCTCGGCAAATCGCCTCGAGCCCTAACTGATCAGTCTCATCAAAGGCATCGGGCTGCTCGCTGTCGACATCCAAAACCGCTGCGAGTGCGCCGGTTTGATCAAACACGGGCACGACGATCTCTGAATTGGTGCGGCTGTCGCAGGCGATATGACCTGGAAACGCGTGCACGTCAGGCACAAGAATTGTTTCTCCACGCGCGGCCGTAGTTCCGCAAACACCTTTGCCGAACGGAATGCGCAAGCATCCAAGCGTTCCTTGATACGGCCCGACCACAAGCTCTTGAGGCTTGAGCGGATCAACCACATAGAACCCGGTCCAAAAGAAACGGGGTGAAAAGCCTTCAGACAAAAGACAGGCCGCGCTCGCGTAGCGCGCCGGGACATAGGTCTCGCCGGCGACCACACTGTCAATTTCAGCTTTGAGGTCTTGGTATTGCCGCGCCCGATCCATGCTGCTGCCTTTCTTTTGACAAGCGCCCCATATCGGATGGCCTTACCAATTATACAAGATTGGAATGGACGCGAGCCGTTGGCTCTGAAATAGTCGCGGCAGAATAGGAGGCATCTGGGTGCAGGCACGCTTATGGTTGACGGGCTTCAGCCTGTTTTGTCTGGCGCTTGTTTGGGGGGGAGTGTCGGCGGCTGCACAAACCACGTTCGATGAATTTCCTGAGGATGCTCAATCGGAGTTTGTCAGAGCTGAGACCGATCCGGTTGCCGATGACCGATTAGACCAAGCCTTGTCCGCCCTAGCCGGTGATGAGTCATTGCAGCAATCCCGTCCGGAATGGGAACCAGAGGCGCGTGAACGCAGACCGAGACGCGACTCCAATGGACCTCACCCGATCGCTCGCGCGATTGCCAGCTTCTTTAACTGGATTGGGCAAAGCCTTGGCTACATTTTGATACTGATTGTCGTCCTCGCCATTCTCGCGGGGCTTTATATGGTGTTCGGCGAGAGCCTGACCTGGCGCGGCAAACAAAAAGACACACGCGACACGCCCGATGACTCTCACGCCCCGGTCGCGCGTCCTAAACCTGAAATGGCCCAAGCACTGTTAGAAGATGCTGATGCGCTGGCAGCTGAAGGCCGGTTCGCCGAGGCGGTGCATTTGCTTTTGTTTCGTTCGATTTCAGACATCCAAGATCAGCGCCAAGGCGTGATTGACCCGTCTCTTACCGCCCGCGAAATCGGGTCGCTCGACATTTTGCCGAACACCATCCGCGAGGCGCTCACACCGATCATTTCGATCGTTGAACGCAGCTTCTTTGGCGGGCAGCCGGTGAATGCGGGAAACTGGCAGGATGCCCGCAAATCATATGAGCAGTTCGCATTCGGGGAGGCCTGGGCATGAGTGACCGGCTACCACAAGCCACCAACCCGTTCGCTGCGACTTTGCCGGCGCTCTTAATTGGCTTTGGCACGCTCCTCTTCACGGCGATTTTTGTCCTGCTGGCCTGGTCTCCAGAGCTGGTCAGCAAAAACCGTGCAGGCGAACATCCATACTCAGATTCCGCGCTCGGTTTTGCAGGTCTCGTCAAGCTGCTCGAAGCGGATGGTCAGACGGTCAAAGTTTCGCGCTTGACCAGCACGCTCGATTATTCGGAAGGACCTTTGCTGCTGACAATTCCGAGCTATGGGTTCAATCGCGCCAGCGATTTCGACCTCATGGATGTAACCGAGCCCGCTCTCTATGTCCTGCCGAAATGGTCTGGCATTGGCGACCGCGAGAAACCGAGCTGGCAAAAAGACACCGAGCTTTTGCCGCGCGAAATCGCCGAGCGTCGTTTGCAGAGATTTGATTCAGACGCAACGCTTTGGCGCCTGCGCAATCCCGGCACGATAGAAACGCCGTTCGGGCAGCAGGCCCCGACCTTCGAACATGAAATGCAAGTGATTGAATCGGACAGCTTGCAGCCAGTGATCGATCTTCCCGGCGGCGACCTGCTCGTCAAAGTTCCGGGACGCGACATCTACATTCTAAGCGATCCGGACGTGCTGAACACATTTGGTTTGGCCCGACGCGACAATGCCCGTTTTGCGCTGAGTTTAATCGAATGGCTAAAGGATTATCCAACCGATCCGATCACTTTGGATGCAACGCTGCATGGCTTTGAGCGGTCAGAAAACTTGCTCAGAGCGATCTTTGATGTGCCGTTTCTCGGCGCGACTCTAATCGGGTTTGTGACATTGGTGCTGGTCGGATGGGCCGGATTTACGCGCCTTGCGCCGCCTGTATCAGATGCCCAGATCCCCACTTTTGGTAAAACCGCTTTGGCTGAAAGTTCAGCCGGACTGGTCTCAATGGCCCGGCGTGAAGGCTTAATGGCACCGGCCTATTTGGATCTGGTGCGCCGAGATTTGACCAAGCGGCTGAACCTTCCGCGCCATACCCTGGCCAAAGAGTTCGCAGAGACGGCCGATCGACTGGCAGACCAAAATGGCCTCGACCAAAGCTGGCAATCCCAAGCGAGCCCGCTGGCTCAGCCCGCCGCGGGCCGGAACGAATTGAGAGATCGCGCCCTCGCACTTTGGCGATGGCGGCAGGAGATTAAAAATGGAAATTGAAGCGATCAAAGCCTTAGCGAACCAGATCAGGCAAGAAGTCGGAAAGGCCGTGATCGGGCAGTCAGAAACTGTCGACCTCATGCTGGTTTCGTTATTCTCCGGGGGGCACATTTTGCTGGAAGGTCCGCCGGGCACAGCCAAAACGCTGCTCACGCAATGCTTCGCCGCGGCAATTAAACTTGAATTTGGCCGGATTCAGTTCACTCCCGATCTCATGCCCGGAGATGTGCTCGGGACCAATCTGTTCAATTTCTCAACCAATGAGTTCACGCTCACCAAGGGACCGATTTTCACCGATATTCTGCTCGCCGATGAAATCAATCGTACACCGCCAAAGACGCAAGCCGCTCTGCTTGAAGCCATGCAGGAGCGGACCATCACTATTGATGGCGAATCCTATGCGCTGAACGACCGATTCACGGTGATTGCCACACAAAACCCGATTGAGCAGCAAGGCACATACCCACTGCCCGAAGCGCAATTGGATCGGTTTCTGTTTAAGCATGTGCTCGCCTATCCGAGCCGCGAGGATGAGCTGTCGATTGTCTCCGGACGTGGCAATCGATCGGGAATGAAATCAGCGCTTTCATTCGGGGTTGAGCCGGTGGTGACGCCGCAACAACTTGATGAGGCCGTGACGTCGCTTCAAGCCGTCCGGATCCAAGATGATATTGTTGCTTATATTGTCGACATTATCCGCGCGACCCGTGAGACCCCTGCGCTGTCACATGGCGCAAGTCCGCGTGCGGCGGCGGCGCTCGCAGCGGCGACACGCGCGAAAGCAGGCTTAGATGGACGCGACTATGTTGTCCCAGATGATGTCAAAGCGCTTGCCCTGCCCGCCTTGCGCCACCGTGTGATCCTTTCGCCAGCTGCCGAAATTGAAGGCCGCACAACCGATGACACGCTGATCGAGATTATCGAACGCACAGCGGCCCCGCGCTAAGAAGGGGTGGCGTTGTGATCGCTCCGACCCTCCGTTTGATCTGGCTGATGGCCCTTGGCCTGCCGATCTTATTATTGATCGCAGTGCTCGCCCCATCTCTCTGGATCGTGTCAGGGCTTTGGATGGCGGGCCTGTTTGGTGGGTTTTTGCTCGACCTTGCTCTCGCCCCGCGCCGGACGGGGCTCGCGGTGCGCGTCGCCGCACCCGCCGTTTTGTATATGAGTGGCAGTGATCCGGTCGACATTGAGATCGCAGCCCGGACCGGCCCAATCCCCCGCCAGATGCATGCCCTGCTTGAGACCAATGCCTATATCGCGTCCCCAAACGCGACGCGCCTATTGGGGTGGGCGGGCCGCACCCATACATTTGATCGACCGCTGAAACCCGTTCGCCGCGGGACGGGCCGCTTAGAGCGACTGTGGCTGCACTGGACAGGACCGCTTGGCCTCGTTCGTCTTCAACGGATCGAACCTCTCGGCATTGAGATCCCAATCACACCGAACACGCGCTGGGTTAAAGAGGAGGCCGTTCGCTTGTACACGCGCGATGCGGAATTCGGACAAAAACTGCAATATGATCGCGGCGACGGGTCTGAGTTTGATGCCTTGCGCGAGTTTTCGACCGGCATGGATCGGCGCGCAATTGATTGGAAACAATCGGCCCGGCATCGCCAGATCTTGGCGAAAGAATTTCGCACCGAGCGCAACCATAATATCGTGTTCGCCTTCGATACGGGGCGGTTAATGTGTGAGCCCTTGAAAGGGGTGCCGAAAATAGATCGCGCAATTAATGCGGCGCTGCTCTTGGCCTATGTCTCGCTGCGCTCCGGCGATAAAACCGCGCTCTTTGGCTTTGATGTCCACCCGACCGTGACCAGCAATGTGCTGTCCGGTGCGGGCGCCTTTCCATATTTACAACAGCTCGCCGCGCGGCTCGATTATTCCACCGAAGAAGCCAATTACACGCTGGGTCTCACCGAGCTCGCCTCTCGCCTCGAGCGGCGCAGCCTGATCATTCTGTTCACGGACTTTGTCGACACCATCTCAGCCGACTTAATGCTGGAAAATGTCAAACGCTTGATGGATCGCCATTTAGTGATCTTTGCCTGTTTCGAAGATGAGCAATTGACCGACATGATCGAAGCCGAACCGCGCACTGCCGATCTTGTCTCGCGCGCGGTCATCGCTGACGGTCTTCTGCGCGAGCGCGAAATGGTCTTGCGCAAACTGGAACGCATGGGTGTGCAAGTGATTGAAACGCGGCCCGAGCGGTTTAGTGCGGACCTCGTGTCGCGATACTTAGAGATCAAGCAAAGGGATATGCTGTGAGCGATCGCGTGTTGAAGTCTTACCGCTTTCGTGAAGAAAGAGAGGCCGACTGGCGCAAGCTCGATCAGATCGTTCAGCACGCGGAACAGCGCGGGGTCAAAGCCCTTTCGGACACCGATCTCGCCGATCTCCCACATCTGTACCGACAAGCGGTTTCATCCCTCTCGGTGGCGCGGTCGATCTCCCTCGATCAGAATGTTGTGGCCTATTTGGAAGTGCTGTGCGCGCGGGCGTACTTCTTTGTTTATGGGACGCGAACTCGAATGAGCGAACGGATCGCGCGTTTCTTTGCCCGCGATTGGGCCGCCGCAGTCAGCGCCGCCAAAAGCCCAACCCTGCTCGCGTTCTTTTGCCTGTTTGGGGGCGCGCTTCTTGCCTTCTTCCTGACGCTCAATGATCCAGAATGGTATTGGACCTTTCATGGCGGATGGGACCCGCGCAATCCGAATGCCTCTTATGACGAGCTGCGGGCGACCTTGTATGAAGACGAACGCGGCATTGTCGACATGCTCGGGGCCTTCGCAGCGCAGCTCTTTTCCCACAATAGCGGCATCGCAATTTTTGCCTTTGCGCTTGGGTTCGCCTTCGGCGCGCCGACCGCCATCCTCTTGCTTTACAATGGCGTTTATCTTGGCAGCTTTTATGCCGTCTTCTGGCAGAAAGGCCTCGCCTATGAACTCACTGGCTGGCTCTTCATCCATGGCGTGACAGAGCTGTTCGCGGTTATCCTGGCAGGCGCAGCCGGCTTTATCATTGGCGGCGCAGTGGCGTTTCCCGGACAATTGACGCGTTTACAGGCGCTTCGCGAGGCTGGGGACAAAGCGGCGCGGATCATTATTGGTGCAGTCGTCATGCTCTTCCTGGCGGCCTTACTCGAAGGCTTCGGGCGGCAACTCATTAATAGCGATATGATCCGCTATACGATTGCCGGCACGACACTCGTCTTTTGGCTGATCTATTTCTACACACCGCGCAAGCAGGAGGTCGATCTACGTGACTGACACGATCTCAGCTTCCGCGATTGATGAAGGCAAACGCCGACGGGAGCGGTTGCGCGCGCGCCTAAGCGACGCGAAGTTCGTCCGCCCGCTGATCACGCCCGAAGGTGCAGTTTTGAACCTGCGCATCGCCTCGTTCGGAGAGCGGTTCAGCGCCTTTATTTTAGATGTCGGACTGCAATTTGCGCTCATGTTTGCGATCATTTTGTCGATCGCCTTCGTCGCTGGCGCCTTTGATTTGCGTGGATGGCAGATCGCATGGGCAGTCGCCCAGGTTTTGATCTTTTTTGTTCGAAACTTCTATTTCATTGTCTTCGAAGTTGGCCGCAAAGCGTCAACGCCTGGCAAACGCGCTTTAGGCTTGCGGGTCGCCGACCGCAAAGGTGGCCGGCTGACCGCCAATGCCGTGATCGCCCGAAACTTCCTGCGCGAACTGGAATTCTTCCTGCCCCTCTCTGTTTTGTTCAGTTTCGGTGGCCGCGGCGTCGATGCATGGATCACTTGGCTGCTTTTGCTTTGGTGCCTCGTCTTCGTCCTGTTTCCATTCTTCAACAAAGACAAATTGCGCGTTGGCGACCTGGTGGCGGGGACAATGGTCATTCACGCCCCGAAAGTGCGCTTGCTGCAGGATATTGCCTCGTCCCAATCGCGCAGCGCCAACACAGCCATCCAGTTTTCGCCGGAACAGCTCAGCGTTTACGGCATCCACGAGCTACATGTTTTAGAAGATGTGCTGCGCCAATCGACTCCTGAAATTCAGAAAAATGTGGCGGACCGGATCGCGTCTAAGATCGACTATGTGCGACAGGCCAACGAAACAGATTTGGCGTTTCTCGAAACTTATTATGCCGCTTTGCGCGCCCATCTGGAACAACGCATGCTGTTTGGACACCGGAAAACAGATAAGTTCGATAAGCGCTAATTGGCGGTCCAACGGTCCTGGACGATTGTGATCGCATGCGACGCGTCTTTTTTAACGACAAGATCCGCGTGCGCCTTCATCGGCAGAATATTTTGCTCAAGGTTGGGAAGATTGATGCCTGTCCAAACCGATTTTGCGAACTCAATGAGCTCTGGTTCGCTCATATGTCGAAATTGCGCATAGAAACTCGTCGGATCATGCTCTGCCGCACGCCAGAAGCGCAGAAATCTTTCGAGAAACCAGGATTCAATGTCAGCCAAATCCGCGTCCAGATAAATCAGTAGATCCGGATCTTCAGTCCTCCCGGCGTGGTTTTGCGGACGGAATCCCAAACCCTCGAGGATGATGATATCTGATGGCTGGATGGTTCGCGTCAGCGCAGGGTCTGGGTCGAAGGTGATGTGGCTGTAGCCTGGAAAGGCCGTTGGCACCTGTCGCACAGACGCAATCGCCTTTTGCATTGCGGCGTAGTCATAGGTTTCTGGAAACCCCTTGCGCTCGAACAGACCGTTTTCACGGAGGTATTCAGTCATGAATAAGAAGCCGTCGGTTGAAACGGTCTCGACCTCGAGACCCGGCTCAAGACTTTGCTCCAAATGCGTGGCGAGCGTGCTTTTCCCTGACGCCACCGACCCGGTCAGCGCCATCACAAGACCAGGACGCTGGCGGTGAATGTCCCGCAAGCGGTCTGCGAGACCTTCAATTCCACCGGTCATCGGAAATCGAGCCTGTTCGCTCATCTTGGATCCTCACTTGCGCATCCTTTGACCTATAGGTCCGCGACCGCTAGCTGCCAAGAAACACCTCAAGCTGCCCCATAAAGTCGTCAAATTGATCATGGTGCAGCCAATGCCCAGCATCCGAAATGACACTCACGCTGGCGTTTTGAAAAGGCTCGATTCGGCCATCTTCCGCCGGATTCGATGCCCAACTGGTGGCACCATAGACCAGCCATGTCGGACAGGTGATTTGCGACCATAAATGCGTTTGTTCTTCATACGGAATATCTGACGGCGACCCGCCAAAGCCGGCTGGGTCATAGGCCCAGCTCACCGTGCCGTCTGAATTGGTCTTTATCCCGGTTTTTGTGAGATGGTGGATGAGGTCTTCAGGGAGATGCGAATACGCCGCTTGCATCCGCGCTTGTGCGGCGGCGAGATCGTCCATGATCCGCGGCTGACGCTCGGACACCAAGCGCCTTTGTTCAATCCATTGACGCAAACGCTGTGTGATCGGATGCGCTTTGCGCTCTTCCAACATGCGCGGCGAGGGTCCGAGTCCCTCAATCGCGACGAGCCTCTCAATCTGTTCTGGAAACAGCCCAGCATACCGAAGCGCGATATTCCCCCCAAGCGAATGGCCCATCAACGTGAAGCGATCCAAACCGAGGTGATCGATCAAGCTGGCAAGATCGTAGACATGGTCCATCACGCCATATCCGCCATCACTGACCCAGTCGCTTTGGCCATGACCGCGCAAATCATAGGCGAAGACACGATAGGACATCGACAACTGGCGCGCGACCCGGTCCCAACTGCGCTTTTGATCGCGCCCGCCATGCACCAAAACAAGCGGTGGTTTGTCACGATCGCCCCAGTCGACAAAGGACAGGGTCAATCGCTGAGACGTGAACGTATCGGTGCGGGTCTGATCAATCATGCGGCTGAGTTAGTGTGCCTTAAGCCAGATGACGAGCCCTGCTGCCGCGGAAACCTTGTAACATGCGTCTCGGCTTGCCACATGGCCGCCTTCCTTCTTATGGAGAGCGTGATGGCGCAATCAAACATTCCGATGGACGATTTTGTTGCTGGGTTCAGCCCGCAAGGCTTGCCCGTGCGCGGACGAGTCATTCGCCTGTCCGAAGGAACGATTTCTCCAATCCTCAAACGTCACGCTTATCCTGACCATTTGGCGGAGATCCTCGGTGAGGCCGTGATGCTGTCAGCCCTGGTCGGATCAGGGATGAAGTTCGACGGCAAAGTCTTGGCTCAAGCCGAGGGCGATGGACCAGTCTCTATGCTGGTGGGTGAATACACCAAACAAGGTGGCTTGCGCGGTTATGCCAAGCATGAGCCGGAGCGCTGGGCATGGCTAGAGAAGGTCAACAAAGGCGACAAGCCCCATATGCCACAGCTGTTCGGGGCGATGGGTCGGCTTGGCCTGATGATTGTCTATGCGAATACCGATCTCAAGCCCTATCAAGGCATCGTCCCACTGGCGAAAGGATCCCTTGCCCAATGTGCTGAGGACTATTTCTATCGCTCTGAGCAAGTTGAGACCAAGCTGCAGCTCGCTGTGCATCGTGACGCAGCGGGCGAGTGGCGCGCCGGCGGTATGATGATCCAGAAAATTGCCGGCGACGATGCGCGCGGCGATACCGATGAGGGCTGGCGCGAGGCTGAAGCTTTGTTTTCAACGTTGACCGAAGACGAGCTGACGGATCCGGCGCTTCCGGCAACGGATCTGATCTATCGGCTGTTCCATGAAGGCGGTGTCGCGATGGACCGCGATGCGCAGGTGCTCGATGATATTTGTACCTGCAATCGCGAGCGGCTGGTCGGAACACTGCAAGGCATGGCCGATGAGAGCTTGCGCGACATGGTCGAGCCCGATGGCACGCTGGTCGTCGACTGCCAGTTTTGCTCGCGCCAATACGTCATCCCGATCGATGAGGTCACCAGCGCCGCGAACTAAATGGCGAGCGGCTCAATCTGATCTACACTGGACGCCCAGCGGCGTCGCACCTGTTGGCGCATCAAGTCGTCCTGGATAAACGCGTTCTGAAGGCGCGCAGGTTCGACTTGGAACAGGGCGCTGGGCACGTCCCCTAAGAGGCGTTTGACGGCGCGGTTGAAATTCGGTGCTGAGCTGAACCCATATCGTTCAGACGCAGCCTGGATCGACCCGCGCGCGCCGTCCGCGTTCCAAATATCGAGCACCGCGCGAAAGGTCCGGCGCTCCATGATATAGGCACGAACGCCGCCAAACTCGCTGAACATGCGAAACAGTGACGCGCGCGACACCCCAAATTTGTGCAGCAACATCTCAACCGACAGCGCCGGGGAAGACAGATGTTGCTCGATGAAACGACAGATTTGACGGCGCAGCGCGTCGCGGGCTTGGGCCCGAATATCCTCTCTTTCCGGATCGGCTCCAAGGGCGATTTTCAGAAGGGAAATCAGCCGGTCTAGCGCCGACTTTGCCACCAGTTTTTCACTTCGAACGAGACCGTGATAGAGGCTTGTCCACTCCGCGAAAAGCAGCCTGACAGTGGATGAGCGCGGCCATAGCATTTGGTCTTTAATCGCCTCTCCGACCTGCAATCCAAGCGCCGCTTTGGGGATCACGGCTTCTTGGACCCGAATGCTTTTCGTAATTAGGTCGCGCGCCTTTCTTTGACCATTCAAGTGAATTGAATCTTGTGCGAGGCGATAATCCTCTCCGCCATTCACGCCATAAGTTGTCCCGGTGATGTTCCGCTCAAAGAGCGCATAGGGACCTTGGTTTTGAAAATGGCGCTCTTCCACTTTGAACGCAAAGGCTCCGAGCTGGACATCCGTGAACATACACTCACCGATCGACCAAACATGCCCTCGAAAACGGCTCGCTTTACCCTCGGCGGACAGTGGCGCTGCCGTCCACCCATCCGCTGTCCCGGCGATAAACGCCTCAGCGCAAAGATCATGATCGGCGCGATACGCCGGAATCATAATCTCACAGTTCGCTTGTCCATATGTCTGCATTCGATAGCACCTCGCTCACCTAGATGTGCTCGGTTCCTTGTCCGAACACAGCTGAACCATGCCAGGTCGCTATCGTCTTGTTATTATCCTGGTGTCTCAAACTTTAGAGGGTGCAATAAAAACGAATCTTCGCTTTGGGCTGCGAATTATGCGGCGATCGAGGCCATATAGCTTTCGATGAGTGACGCTTCGCGGCCCACTTGGATCTGTCTTGGGGTGGGGGCCTTGAAGACGGCCCCAGGGGTTGCCCCAAACACCCGCTTGATCGCCCGGTTGAAGTTCGGGGCGCTTGAAAAGCCCCACCGCTCTGCGGCCGCACTAACAATGCCACGCAGACTGATATTTTGTGAGATATCGAGCATTGCGCGTACCGCGCGGCGTGTCGTGATGTAATTGCGCACGCCGCCATGCGGCTCGAACATTCGATATAGACCCGCACGGGAAACACCGAATTGGCGCAAAAGGTGACTGGCCGAGACATCACGGTGCTCAATCTGGGCGTCAATGTATCGGCAAATCTGATAGAACAAAGCTTGACGGGCGTGGGCACGAACATCCTCGCGCTGTGGTGGCACGCCCATCGCAATTTTGATGCAAGCCACAAAACGGTCTAAGGCCGCGTCGGACAAGTAACGATCATCGCACCGCAAGGCAGCGAATAAACTATCCCATTCAGCAAACAGAATTTGGCCGAACATCGTATCCTGCGGAACGTCGACTTCAGGGACCAGCTCGTCTGGGGCGAAGCCGAGCAGCGTTTTCGGCAAGTGCATATCCTCGACATGTAGATTCAGATGGACGCTGTGACAGCGCGTTTGCATATCAAACACATACAATTCTCCAGGGTGCATATTATATGGACCACCCTCGGCAGCACCATGCCCGACACCGCGCCGATAACGCTCAATCGCGACCGTGTGTCCGAAGTCTTGAATCTGTTGTTGCGTGCGTGAAAAAATGAACGACCCCATTTCAATATCTGAAAAAAACGCTGGTCCGGCCTGCCAGAACATTCCTTTAGCCCCGAAATGCGGCGCATCTGAGTAAATCGGCACAGGCGCTTGCAGGCTCATCGTGAGTTCGCAAAAAGCGTCTGTACAGAGGTCGATCGCCATCGCTTCGACTTCGAGACGATCTTCGCTGGCGGTTTCAATCCTATCAAACACCGCACTCCCCCCTTATGCCGCAACGGTGGACATGAATTGGTCGATCAGCATGCTGCCTCGACTGACCTGGACCCCTGAACGCGTCGGCGCTTTGAACAACGCACCGGGCGTCGCCCCGAAGATTCGTTTGACCGCTCGGTTGAAGTTCGGCGCGCTTGAAAACCCCCAGCGCTCGGCAGCGGCGGTCACGATCCCGCGCTGATTGATCTTGCGGGAAATCTCGAGCATTGCGCGAACGGTACGGCGCATGGTGATGTAGTTGCGCACCCCGCCATATGGCTCAAACATCCGATAGAGACCGGCCCGCGAGACCCCGAATTTCTGCAACAAATCACTCGCCGTGACCTCGCTTTGATCAAGCTCATCGTCAATATAGCGACAGATCAATGCAAACAAAGCCTCACGGGCTTGCGCGCGGACATCCTCGCGCTGAGGCGGCGTGCCGATTGCGATCTTGAGGCACGCGAGCAGGCGGTCGATGGCCTTTGCCGACACATATTGATCGCCGCGCTGCAAGGCCGCAAACACATGATCCCATTCGGCAAAAACGATCTTGCCGATGAGTGTCTCATGCGAGATGTCTGGCACGTATAGGTATTCGTTTGGCGAGATCCCAAGCAGCGTTTTCGGGAAGTACATTTCTTCGGCGTGCAGATCCAAGAAAAGACCCGCCGCCACAGCTTGCAAATCACTAACCGATACTTTGCCTGGGTGATGCTCAAACGGATCATCTTCATAGACACCAAAGACCGCGCCGCGGATTTGGCGCTCGAAGGAGATCATGTGCCCATAGTCTTGCATGCCATTCGCCGTCCGCGAATAGGCATACGAGCCCAAGTCTGCTTTCGAAAAGAGAATATCGCCCGCCGTCCAATGCATACCGCGCGGTCCTAACGGCGTGGATTCGGTATAAATCGGCACCGGCGCTTGAACATCACGCGTCAGCTCACAAAACGCATCGACGCTCAGTTCAAAGGCCAAGGCCTCCACTTCGAGCCATGTGTCCTGAGGCGCTCCCTTCGAATCAAACATCACGTCTTCCCCTCACCCTGCCGCTGTGGCGGCGAGATAGTTGGACAGTAAATCCGGATCACCGCGAGGCACCACGCGGGGGGATGGCACGGCCTTAAACAGAGCCCCCGGTGACGCGCCAAACATGCGCTTAATCACCCGGTTAAAGTTCGGCCCCGTCGAAAAGCCCCAACGGTCTGCAACGGCTTGGACGGCACCGCGTGTTTGGACGCCCTTCGAAAGTTCCAGAACCGCCCGGATCGCCCGGCGTTCCGTGATATAATGCCGGACCCCGCCTTGTGGCTCAAACATCCGATAAAGCCCCGCCCGCGAGACCCCAAAATCTCGCAAAATGCTCGACGCGGTTAAATCCGGATCGCCGAGATTGCGTTCAACATAACGGCAAATCTCCCGGTAGAGGGCTTCGCGCGCCTGCGCCCGAACATCCTCGCGTTGCGCGGGTGTTCCAAGCGCGATCTTAAGGCACGCGATAAACCGATCCAGCACCGTTACGGAAAGCGCAGACGTCTCCTTCAGATCGTTAAACAACGCATCCCATTCAGAGAAAATCATCCGGGTCAGAGTCGACTCTGCATAAAATGGCGGGGGATCGCGCTGCAAGTCTACGCCATCTCCAAACACTGGCTTCGGAAGATAGACTTCTTGGAGATGAGAACGCTGGACCACACCGCTTTCGAGACCCGCATGCCATTCGAGCGCGATTTGGTTAGGCGCGACGGCGCCGATCTGATCATCGCCAATGGTTCGTTCACCCCCGGCCAAGACCCGCTGCGCGTAGAGCAAATGCTCCGTCTTTTGCAGATGAGGTTTTTCGACCTGATAGGTATGCGGCAAGACTTTATTTTCGCAAAAATAGCCAGTGTCCACAATCCATTCATGTCCGACGAAAGCGAGCTCACGGGTCGGGTCTTCCATTGGAACCATAGCGGATGTTGTCTGAGCGAGGTCGGCATATTCTTCGACGTCGCTTGCAATAAACATCGTGGTGGCGGACAGCAGGTCATCAGCAGGCGAGAGTGGGGCGTCAAACATGGATCAGCTCCGCGACGCGCGATGTGTGCGCATATAGAGCGTGTCTTGGGCGATTGGCATCGATGGCGCTGGGATTGGGCTTTGAAACAGACCTCCCGGCGTGCCGCCAAACATGCGGTTGATGACGCGATTAAAGTTCGGGCCGCTTGAAAAGCCCCACCGGTCTGCAGCCTCCCTTGCGGCGCCTCGGCGACCGCCGGCGCCCCATATGTCCAACACGGCGCGGACCGCGCGGCGCTCGGTGATGTAGGATCGCACGCCCCCCATTTGCTCGAACATGCGATAGAGCGAGGCCCGTGAGACGCCAAATTCGCGTAGAATGCGCCCCGCCGACAAGTCTTCACTGCCAAGATGGCGCTCAATGTATCGCTGGATCTGCCGCATGAGCGCATCACGGGCATGGGCGCGGATATCCTCACGCTGCGGTGAGATGCCAAGCGCAATTTTCAGACAGGTGATGAAACGGTCAATTGTCGACTGCTTGAGAGGCCGTCCGTGCCCGTTCAATGCACCAAAGAGCGCATCCCATTCGGCAAAAATCATCTCTCCTATCCGCGTGGTCGGCGTCGCCACGGCTTCGGGCAGCACATCCCCGGCATCATATCCCAACATTTCTTTCGGCAGGGTGACGCTTTGTACGCGCATGGCAGAGTTGATTGAGGTCCATAGTCTTTGATCGCCGAATTCGATCTCATCTGGACGAGCAATGAAGCAGTCATCGCCCGATACGCCGCGGCTTTCGCCATACAATAAACGCTCAACGGAAATTGTATGACCAAAGTTTTGAAGGTGATCCGCACGCAGATGGGTTGATGTGGGGGGAATTACATTGTCAGTGCAGAATATATGGCCGATGCTCCAGGCCCGAATCTGACACTCAGTGGAAACGCTAGGAATACTTAACGGCGTGAGCGCTTGGTACGGCGCAGAAAGATCTGCATACACTGTCACCGGAATATCATACGCGGCGGTTTCGACGTCCACGAAATCATCTAAAATCATTGCTTCTGCAACGACCATCTGCGTCCCTTTCCCAGCCGCGTCTTGGTGCTCTTGCGGCACCTCTCACGCGGTCTTGTCGCTTTGATGACCCAACATTGGGGTAATCGTGCGATTTGTAATTATCAGAACGTCTCAAATTTATAGTCCAAGTGCAATTGAGTGTCGTACAAATCTGGGACACCAGAAGACGGAAATTCAGCCATATTGAGGACTACGGTTTTTCATTTTTTTGTGCTATATCAATGGCTAAGGAGATCCGACATGACCGACCGCAGCGCCCTGAGTCTGGATGGCTTTCTGCCCTATCGCTTGTCCGTCCTGTCCAATGCCGTCTCAAGTAAGATCGCCAATATTTATCAGCGCGAGTTTGATCTCTCTGTTTGGCAGTGGCGAATCATTGCCGTTTTGGGCGAACGCGAGGGCCTGACCAGCACCGAAGTGGCGCAACGCACCCTGATGGATAAACCGACCGTGAGTCGCGCCGCTGCAACGCTGATCGAGCGCGGCATCTTGGAACGCCACATCGACCGTGACGACCGGCGCCGTGCACCGATGCGTCTGACCGATGAAGGTCGAGCCATTTATGCGGCGGTGATTCCCCGCGCGCTGGCCAGCGAGCAGGAATTGCTGGACGCGATGAACGCCGATGAAATCGCGACTTTGCACGGTTTATTAAGTCGATTGTCGGCAGTTGTGTCTCCTGACAAACCGCTTTGGGGCGAGGACGAATAAGGGGCCATGCGATGGCAAACGGGATCACAGACGCCGTATTTCACGCACTGACACAGCAGAGACCTGAGTTCAAAAACTCTCTAAAAATCTGGACCGACGTGTTGCAACCGACCTTGGCGGCGCGCGAATCAGAACGCAAGTCGATCATCGCAAAGGCCCGAAAACGGACCATCACAGCGGCTGGGGCCGTTGGCGCAGTTGCCCTAATCGTTGCGATTCTGACTGGCGGTGCTGGGCTTATGTTCATCCTGTTTGGCGCCATCGCGATTGTCGGGCTTTCGAGCGCCGCCTCCTGGGTGCCGCTCTTTGGCGTGAAGTCACAAACCAAGCAGCTCGTCGTCGGCGCCGCCGCAGAATCCTTCGGTTTCAAGTATGAGACCCTGCATCCAGATGTGAGTGGTATCTCGGATTGGAAATCGGCAGGTGCCTGGCTGACAGCTCAGGCTGGCGGCACGAATGCAGGTGCGGCGCAATTGTTCGGCGCGGGCGGAGAGATGACACCGCCCACACCCGCCTTTTCGGTCCTCAAAGAGGCGCGTCTTCTGCCAAGCTATGATGACCGCAAATTCGAGGACTTAATCGAAGGCGACCGCGCCGAAGCGCATTTTTCGCTGGTCGAATGCAAACTCACCGAGGAACGCGGCTCGGGCAAAAACCGGCGGACAGTCACCACGTTTCAAGGGCTGCTGTTTCACATCGAATACCCAGATCGGTTTCTCGGTCGCACCATGATTGCTCGGCAGGGGTGGTGGAAGGGCTTTTTCGGCGACAAAAGCCTGCAAAAAGTCGACTTGGTGGCGAAGGAGTTGGAAGACAATTTCACCATCTATTCAAACGACCAAGTGGAAGCTCGTGCGCTCCTCACACCGGACCGGATGGAGCGGCTCATTGCGCTTGAGCGCCACTTTAAAGGCGGCAAGCTGCGCGGGATTTTTGAAGACGATCATCTAACGCTGGCGCTCGAGGCAGACGATCAGTTTGAAGCCGGCTCCGTATGGAAGCCATTGGTCGATCCAGAGCGCTATGTTTCAGCGCTCACGGAGATCGGTCTCGTTTGCGATGTCATTGATGGATTCCTGACCCGCGAATGGGTCAAAGACAAGCTTTAACGCGCGTCCTGCAGTCAACCGACACCGTTTACCTCAATTCGGCCCCAGACTTGCATCTGCGAGAACGGGGACATGCAGGTCAATTTTAGGCCGGCGTGAAAAATGAATGGGGTCGAGACTTTAAGGACGGGCAATGTCGACGGAGGTGGTTCAAGACGTTGAGGAAAACACGCGCTCGAAGCGTGCCGATTCGTCCTATCGAACCTTGACGGGCAACCGCGACACAGGCGTGTCGACGACGCTCCAATCTGCGATGCTTCCAACCCGCCGACTGCCCGTTCGTTTCAGTGGTATCTGTGCGGGCCTGAGATGGTCAGACATGCTCGTCACAAGCTTGATTGCAAGCTATTTTCTGATCCATTCTGGCGCTGGTTTCTTATTTGCCGCTCTGTACGAATTTGCACCCTTTGCGCTCATTCCAGTGGTCATGACTTTAAGCCTGCGGGCCGTCAGCGCCTATACGCTTGGCTTCAATCGGAGCATTGTCGATCATGTTTTGACGACCGGGTATGGGGCTGGCATTCCGCTGGCGCTACTGGGGATCGCGATCAGCTGGATGTACCCGGATGATGTTGCGCCTTATACGTGGGCCGCGATTTTCTCTGCCTGGTTGGTGGTCAATTGTCTGCATGTCCACGTACTCGTTATAGGGCGACGATTGGCACGCGCTGGCTGGATCAGCGAGACCGCGGTGATTGTCGGCGCGACGGACAACGCGCAGCGCTTGATCGAACGAAATGCGCGGTCGCGTGAGCTTCGAATTGTGGGGATTTTTGATGATCGCCTGTCGCGTGCGCCGCGCACATTCGTCGAGACCCCTGTGTTGGGTCGGCTCGACGATTTATTCGATTGGGACCGGCTGCCAGAGATCGATCGGCTGATTGTTACGGTGACCTCAGATGCCCGCGAAAGGGTCCGCGATTTGGTTGATCGGTTGCGAATTCTACCGCAGCGGGTCGTCCTGCTTCTCGATCTCGATGGCTTTGATCCCGAG
>JBCBQS010000005.1:0-30266 GCA_039820085.1 Pseudomonadota bacterium | reverse complement strand
GAGATATCATGGCAGAAGCGATGCGCCTCGATGCGCGCCGGTCTCCGGCCTATACGCGCACCGCCAATACGGGCGGCGGATCTGGAACGGGCAGTGGTGGCTTGTAAGCATGGCCGGGTTTGGATCCACATCACTAGACTTTTCACGTCGGTCTATTTTCACACAAGTTCGATCGCTTCCATGGGGGCTGATCCTCATGATTTGCGCGATGGCGATGATTGGCGTCGCGGTTTTGCATTCTGCGACCTTCACCAATCCTGAAGAAGCTGGATTGCCAATGCGCCAAGCCACCCGGTTTGGGATCGCGTTTGCCGTTCTCTTGGTCACGGCGCTTGTGCCCATCCGATGGTGGTTTTGGGCCGCATGGCCGAGTTATCTAGCGACACTTATTTTGCTGGTGGCCGTTGAGTTTTTCGGCTTCACCCGCGGCGGCGCCCAACGCTGGGTCCAGCTCGGACCGATTGGAATCCAGCCCTCAGAACTGATGAAAGTCACGCTCACACTGGCGCTGGCGGCTTACTATCACAAGAGATGGAATGATTATGCGGGGGGCTTCTTGATCCACTTGCCGGCGCTCGCGCTCATCGCGCTGCCCGCCGCTTTGATTTTCAGGCAACCTGATTTTGGAACCACGCTCGCGCTGTTCGCGTCAGGCGGCATTCTTATCTTCCTCGCGGGCCTGTGGTGGCGGGTCATCCTCGCCATGGGTGTGGCGGCGGTCGCCAGCATTCCGGCGATCTATTTCTTTGTCTTACAAGACTATCAGCGCGAACGCGTCGATACCTATTTGGCGCAGCTGACCGGGCAATCGGTCAATGTCATGGATGATGGCTATCAGATTGAGCAGGCGAAAATCGCGATTGGCTCCGGCGGGTGGACCGGGAAGGGCTACATGGAGGGGACCCAATCCCAGCTCGACTACATCCCAGAGCAACATACAGACTTCATTTTGACCGTACTCGCGGAAGAGTTTGGGTTCTTGGTCACGAGCGGTGTGTTGTTATTGTGGATGGTGATTTTGGGGTTAGGGCTTGCCATAGCGCTACGGGCCGCGAGCTTGTTTGCGAGGTTCGCTGCAGCCGGCGCGGTCGCAACTGTGGCCTTCTACATTCTATTTAACGTCGCCATGGTGCTCGGATTGGTGCCGGTTGTTGGTGTGCCGCTGCCGCTCTTATCTTACGGCGGCACAGTGATGTTGACGACCGCGGCCTGTTTCGGCCTCGTTGGTGCTGTCCATTTGGGCCGCAAAGACCCTTTACATGCGCGCGCTTAGGTCAGCCTAAAGATCCTGCCGCGAAAGCCAGTCATCGCGTTGATTTTTATCTCCTAAAGTCTAGTCTGCCGACAAAATCATTCCCTGGGAGGAGAGTTTTATGGCAGCGATCGGTCGAAAGACAGATACGTGGGGCTCGCGTTTTGGTTTCATCATGGCGGCGGTCGGGTCGTCGGTTGGGTTGGGGAACTTTTGGCGGTTTCCATTTACCGCCGGCGAGAATGGCGGCGGTGCCTTCATTGTCATTTACCTCGCCTGTGTGATCCTGTTCGGATTGCCTGTTCTGATGGCCGAATATGGCCTTGGCCGAAAATCTGGAATGTCTGCCATTGAAGGGGTGCACTCGCTTGCCAGAGCCGAAAGTAAGAGTGCCAATTGGGGCTTTGTCGCTTGGGTTGGGTCGCTCGCAGCATTCTTCATTCTCACCTTCTATGTGGTCATTTCAGCGTGGGTGATCGCCTTCATTCCGCAGGCTTTTTCTGGTGGATTTGAAGGGTTTACGGCCGAAACCTCTGGTCAAAACTTCGGTGAGACGATCGGCAATCGCAATCTTGTTCTCGGGTGTTTAGCTGGCTTTGTTGCGGTCAATACATTCATCGTAGCGCGCGGCGTCAAAGGTGGCATCGAACGCGCGGCGACCATTCTAATGCCGCTGTTTTTCTTACTTTTGCTCGGGATTGTCGGCTTTGCCCTGACCACGGGCGATGCCGCGCAGGCCGCCGCGTTCTTGCTGCAGCCAGATTTCAGCAAAGTGACGTTCAGCACGTTCTTAGCCGCCGTCGGACAGGCCTTTTTCTCGATTGGCGTCGGCTCATGTTTGATGATCACGTATGGCGCGTATCTGTCGCGCGATACCAATATTCCGCGATCGTCGGCGATTGTTGCAGGAGCCGACACGATGGTCGCGCTCATCGCAGGATTTGCGATTTTCCCGATCGTATTTGCGTTCGGGGCTGATCCGGCGGGTGGCCCGAGCTTGTTCTTTGTCTCGCTCCCGATTGCGTTCGGGTCTGACGCCATGCCGATGGGCCAGTTGATTGGTGGCGCGTTCTTTACTCTGGCACTGTTCGCTGCGCTCACCTCGTCGATCTCTTTGATGGAAGTCGGGGTCTCATGGTTGGAAGAACGCCAAGGCGTCCACCGATGGGGCGCCTCATTGGGCGTTGGCTTTGTCTTGTTTATGATCGGCGCAGGATACGTTTATTCGGCTGATTATATCGACTTTGCCGACATGATTACCGGTACGATTATGCTGCCGCTTTGCGGTCTGTTGATTGCCGTGTTTGCTGGCTGGGTGCTCAGTCGCGACCTGCTGACCTCTGAGTTTGGCGATGGCGCCGTCATGAACTTATGGCGATTTGCGGTGCGCTGGATTGTTCCGCCAGCGATTGGGATCATTCTGGTCTTCGGCATTATCGATCAGTTCTAGGCGCGACTGTCGCTCGCTGTGTCTTAGGCGCTCACGCCGTGTCGTTTGACGCGGATGTGAGTCCTAAGACCGCCGAAACCGCCGGCCGAAATCGCGCGTGGCGCGGATCAGTTTGTCGACGATTCCAGGTTCTAAGCTCGAATGACCGGCAGAGGGAACGATGTCGAGATCGGCATCCGGCCAAGCTTTCGTCAGCGCCCATGCGCTCGATAGAGGCGTCACCACATCATACCGTCCATGGACGATTTTGCCCGGAATCCCTTTGAGCTTCTCAGCCGCTTGTTCGAGCAACCAGCCATCCTTTTCGAAGAAGCCTTTATTGACAAAGAAATGGCATTCAATCCGCGCAAACGCATCGGCAAAATCATCTTCCTCGAAGCGTTTTGGCCGGCTCGTCGGGCCTTGGATCGTAATCGTCTCACCTTCCCAGCATGCCCAAGCTTTGGCTGCTTTGCGGCGTTCGGTGCGGTCCTTGCCGGTCAGTCTCTTGTAGAAGGCGTTCAGCAGGTCATCTCGCTCTTGCGCTGGGATCGGGGCAATGTATCGGTCATAGGAGTCAGGGAAGAGGCGGCTTGCCCCTTCCTGATAGAACCAGCGAATTTCAGCCTCCGTTAGCAAAAAGATCCCGCGCAAGATAAGACCCAATACGCGGTCTGTGTGCGTGACGGCATAGGACAAAGCGAGCGTGGAGCCCCAAGAGCCGCCAAACAGGACCCATTTATCAATCGCCAAATGCTCCCGCACGCGTTCCATATCGCCGACCAGTGACCAAGTGTCATTGCCTTCAAGCTCGGAATGAGGCGTGGATTTCCCGCACCCGCGCTGATCGATCAAAACAATTCGATAGACGGTCGGGTCGAAAAAGCGGCGCATTTCAGGGCTAGAACCACCGCCTGGACCACCGTGAATCCCGATGACTGGCAGCCCATTGGGATTGCCTGATTCTTCCCAATATATCTCGTGCAGATCGCTGACACGCAGAAATCCAGAGCGCCGCGCCTCTATAGGTGGGTAAAGTTTAAGCATTTTTTGCCTTTGTTCACGCACTCTTCACCTATCGGGACTTAACATCTGAATAAAGGGTATGGACGGCGTTTTTCTCATCTGTATGTGTTATTACAGGGTGAGGGATGTAGAGTGGCAGGTGAGTAGCCTTTGATGCGTAGTATTTTGGTATCTATTTTGTTGGCCTCAAGCGTAGGTGGCTGCGCAACTGTGTCTATGGTTGCCTCTGAGGCTATGGTTGAGACAAACCTAACCAATGAAAAAAGCAGCCTTCGTAAAGTTTCTGATGCTTATACCGATCGCGCTGAGCGCGAGAATTGGATTGCAAAGAGCGCTGGCATTCTCGGATTTGCGCGCGTCCTGATGGATGGCGCCAGCGAAGAAGAACAAGACAGCGCTAGCCCTTATACCCTGCAAGTGAAGGCCGACGCTCCCTCTGGTTCAGATCAAATCAATCTCATTCGTGCCGACATTGAAAGCGCCGCTCACGGCCTTGATGTCGCGACAATGGAAGCTGAAAAGCTCTATGGCACAGATCGTTCGGCTAAAGCTTTGCGGGCTGATCTTGTCAGCTATGAAAGCGCGTTGGTTACCGCCAAGAAAGCCCGGCGCACCTTTATCGACACGTTGACCGCACTCGAAATGGACGATGCGAATGTCGCATCCTATGCGCTTACAGAGCTTGATCTCAGCATCGATAATGCAAGCGACGCGGCCGACAAGCTCGCGACCTATGCCGCAGACCGGCAGAGCAAAGAATCGCTGTCTTAGCGCTTAGCGCCTGAAACGTCCGATCAGGTCTCTCGCATCGCGCGATTGAGTTGCCAAGCCTGTTCCATAATCACCGCCAAACTTTCAGTGCGTTGTCGCGTCACTTCCGGCGTCCATGCCACTTTGTCTTGGATGTCCTGGGTCAGCGCAAACTCAGGTGAGCCATTGGCAAAATAGAGCTTTCGCTTTTCTTCAAATGATAAATTGTCTGCCTTTTGATTGATCGCTTGTGAGAGCAGAGCGAAATTTCCGAGCGTATCGACCAGATCTCGGTGAACGGATGGATTGGGCCAGGCGCTCCGCCAAGGTGATTCATTCGGCATATTCTTAGGCAAGACGTGTTCAACCGTGGCGCCATCATCCGGTCCAAGCGCGGCGCCGCTTTCAATTTCAGCATTCATTCGCAACGCAATCGCGCGGCGCTGGGCGAACGCTCCGAAACGACTGCGCAAGCGATTAGAGATTTCCCGGCGCTCGTCGCGCGATAAGGCCAATGGCCCCCCCTCTGACAGCAAGACGCGAGGATTGTCCGCGCTATCTGAGATTTTCTGGTACCGCCGCTGCCGTGTGCGTTGCTCTGTGATCGCCATCATCGCGCCATAAGCAAATCGCTCCAGGGCTCGAAAGAATGCGAGCGTTGTCTCGTGATCGCTGCTTGCATGGACGAGGAATTTCAGTGCCGGTGCCCGCCACAATTGGTGATCGATCAACCGCAAATGGTTCAAACACTCAGTGATTTGGGGCGTCAGCGGCCCGAAGTCGCCTTTTCCGGTTGAGATGGTCACGTAAGCATCGACATAGGCTGGCAGTTCACGGCTTAAGAATTCGCGCGTGCCCCCCGCAGATCGATTGATCACGGCTTTGCGGAATTCACTCGCGCCTTTGCGCGTTTTGCGCGCGTAAAGCGTGCTGATCTGATTGAGCAGATCATCGAAGCCGGACCCGCCGAGTCGCGACTCATGTTCAGACCATTGTCTTGAAAACGCGTCGGCCTCTTCCGGGGTCAGGTGAGCGTTTTCGAGCAGATCTGTTTTGATGATATCATGGGTGTTTGGGGCTTTCCCGCGTGTGTTGAGCACGCGGAACACATTGTAACCCCCGTCCCAGTCTTCAACGACCACTTTAACGAGAAGCAATCGATTTTTGATGGTTTCGGCAAGCTCACGCTGCGCCTCGGGAGACATGTTGCGCACCGACTTGATAAAGGTATCGAGATTACGCGTCATCCGGCGTTGGCTCTCGCTATCGTTCGGTTCGACCTCTTTTTTGAGAGACGCTCCCGGCGTTTGAATCGCTTCGCGCAAGTAAGGGCCATCAATGTGATTGAGGCTAATCCGCCAGGTTGTCCCGTTTGGACCATCAGAGTCCGCAATTAGTGAATGTAGCGCGGCCTTGCGCTCTTCATCGGTCTCAGTGTCGCGCAACACACAGAGTAGAATTGTCAGCGTCGTGAGGCGCTGTTGACCGTCAACAATAAGATAGCGTCCTGATTTTTCTTTGACCAAGACGATCGCTCCGATGAAGTGGCTTTCACCGCTATCGCTGGCATCATGGAGATCAGAGAGGAGCGCTTGAGCTTCAGAGTTTTCCCAGGAATAGCTGCGCTGATAGGGCGGCATCGCCATTTCCATGCCAGTGCATAGAAGATCCGCAAGCGTGCTTTCTTGGGCGCGTAGGCCTTGTGTCATCTTAACTCTACTTTCTATAAACCCACCAAGATTGACAGGATGAGTAAACGGCGAAATCGGGGGCTTCAATTGAAACCGTCAGCGAATTTGTCCGGTTTAGGAAGATCGTAGCGAAGAGGTCACACGCCGATGAAATGGGTCAATATGCTTGTTGAAGGTGAACCCCGCGCGGGGCTGCTTCATGGCGACGAGGTTTGTCTGACCTCGGCGCGAGATGTTCAGGACTTGCTCCCTGATCTTGCGGCTGCTGCACAACAGGCAGAAAAGGGCCGACGGGTGCCTTATGATCCCAAAGCGCTTCTGGCGCCGATTTTGATGCCTCGGAAAATTCTCGCGATTGGCCTGAATTACGCCGCTCATGTGAAGGAATCGGTCTCCTTCATCAAAAATACAGCCCCGAGCGTCCAGAAATGGTTCAACAAACAAGCGACGGCGACGAATGGACCTTACGCGCCTGTGCATCTGCCAGCCGTGTCCGAACAATTAGACTATGAAGCCGAAATCGTTGCGATCATTGGCAAGACTGGGCGACATGTGCCAGAGGCGCGGGCGCTGGAACTGATTGCCGGGTTTTGCTGCGGCTGCGACTATTCCGTGCGCGATTGGCAGCGGGCCAGCCAAACCATGATGATGGGAAAAGGCTTCGACACGCATGCGCCGTTTGGACCTTACTTGGTGACCCCTGATGAGATTGACGATTTTGGCGCGATGAAGGTCACCAGTGCGGTGAATGGCGAAGACCGACAAATCGGGTATGCCCGCGATATGATCTTCACCCTGCAACAGCAAATCGCGCACCTCACCGCCGCGTTCACACTTGAGCCAGGTGACGTCATCTTTACGGGAACACCAGCGGGGGTCGGGGCGGGGTTCGACCCGCCGAAATGGCTGAAATCCGGAGACCGTGTCCGCATCGAAGTGACAGGACTTGGCCATCTTGAAAATGAGATTATTCCAGAACAAAAAGTCACTGTGCTGCACTAACCAGGCAATGTCAGATGGGTCAGATACGAGATCTCTATACAGTGTTTGTGGTCACGTGTGCGATGGCGCTCGGGGCATGTGGACAATCGCACGCGCCGAGCGAGTCAGACGACGCTGAAATCACACCTCAGCAATTTGTTCTCTTGCCGTGCGGCGACGCTGGCGAACATCACCCATGCGCCCTTGCGATTGCAGGCGGAAAACGGATCTTGTTCGGCGCACTGGGCAATGCCGTGTCGGGTCTTCAATCTGATGATTTACGTCAGCTCGATGCGGTCTTTCTGTTCTCGTTGCGATCGAACGATATTGAAGGTCTAGATGACATCCGCAACCGATCTTGGGATGCGGGCCGAGATACGCCTCTATTGGTGATCGGTCCGACGGGCACAGCCGACTTCGTAAGCGCCATCAATAAAGCCTATGAGCAGGCCGATGCGCTGCGGATTGTCGAGGACGGCATTCCGCCTGGAGGGTATGACGCAGCCATACTCGTCGCCCGAGAAGGGCGCCCGGCGCAAACGGTCTTCGATACGGGTGACTTGGTCGTGCGAATCGTGTCCGGCGGGTATGTCATCGCTTACTTAGATCAAAGTTTTGTGGCGCTGCTTGGCTGCGGCGCACCGAACCCTCGCGAGGCTTATTTGGTGGTGTCATGTGATCCAGCTGAGGCCGATGCAAACTGGCCGCTTGAGCAGCGGATACGTGTCAGTAACGGTACCCCTTAAAAGCGACGGGGTCCTACGTGAGTAGGACCCCGGTCTCCCCCGAGACGCCCCCATCCGGTCAAACACTGACCGTGGACCTGGGGCGGTGGGATTTGCATTTTGAGTAGATAGCCAAGCGCACCCTGTCAAACATGACCCGCACGAAATCTTCGCGAAAATTCGAATGGACTCATCACTGTGGCGAACAAGTCACGATCATCCCTTGACGTTTCAAAACTAATATATTAGTTAGGAAACTAATTAAATATGGAGGACGAAGATGCTGACACGTCGAACGATACTGATGACAGGTGGGGCAGCGGCGCTGATTGGCGGTGTCGGCACGATTGGTTTGGCCAACGGCCCGGGTCTTTCCAAGGCGCGCGCGCCGTGGCGGGATGCCGGCCAGAGTTTCGGTGATGTCCGAATTGATGCGCTCGCCTATGCGATCCTTGCACCGAACCCCCACAACCGCCAGCCGTGGCAATTTGAGCTAGTGGGTGATGATCAGATTGATGTGACCGTCGATCTCAACCGTCGATTGCCGCACACGGATCCATTTGATCGACAGATCACGATCGGGTTCGGCTGCATGCTGGAACTCCTTAGAATGGCAGCGGCGGAACGCGGCTATGACGCCAGTCTCACACCATTTCCGGACGGGCTGCCAAACCAACGTCTCGATACAAAAAGGATTGCCAGCATACGGTTTGTGGAGACCCAATCGCTCGGGCGCGATCCGCTGTTTGCAAATGTCTTGGAGCGTCGATCTACCAAAGAGCCTTATGACACAAGCAAGCCGGTCGTCCGATCCGAAATCGACAAAGTGATCACCGCCGGCGAACGTGATCTCGACATTGGCGGGACGATTGATCCTGATCTACGCACGCGGATCATCGCGCTGGCTTGGCAGGGGTTTCAAATCGAAATGGCAACCGATCTCACCCGCCGCGAAAGCGTTGACCTGATGCGCATCGGCAATCGCGCCGTGGTCGAAAATCCGGATGGCATTGATATGGGCGGGGTTCCAATGGGTCTGCTCAAAATGACTGGGATCATCAGTCATGAGGGGCTCGATACGCCTGGAAGCACAGCTTATAATGAAGGGCTGAAAATGTATCACCCAATCATTCACTCGGCGCAGGGCTTTGTGTGGGTCAAGGCGGACGAAAATACGCGCCTCAGCCAGCTACAGGCCGGACGCGCCTGGGTGCGCATGAATTTAGCAGCTCAACGTATCGGGCTCGCCATTCACCCGCTCAGTCAAATCCTGCAAGAATTCCCTGAGATGAGCGAACCGTATCAAGCCGTGCGTAACGAGCTCGATGTCGAAACCGACGGTGTCATCCATATGCTTGGCCGCGTTGGCTACACAGCCTTTCCAAAGCCGAGCCCGCGTTGGCCTGTTGAGAGCAAGCTGATAAGCACGAGCGTATGAGCGATTCTGATCCTGCCGGTGACATCTTTTCTCTGTTCAACGAAGTCGGCATCATCAATCAATTGGCGACGGCGCGATTTGCGCGGGCATTGTCGCCTGACTTGAACCCGTCTGAATTTGGTGTGCTCAACCATTTCGTGCGTTTAGGGGAAAAACGCTCCCCGAGTTACCTGGCAAAAGCGTTCCAGATGACCAAGCCATCTATGACGGCAATTCTCGCCAAGCTTGAACGCAAAGGCTATGTCGAGATCACGGGCAGCGCTGAAGATCGTCGGCGCAAAATCGTCAATATTACAGAGGCTGGTCGCGTCGCGCGACAACGCGGTGTGAAAGCTGTTGCGCCGCTCGTCTCGCTCGTGATGGAGCATCAGAATGTCGCCGAACTGCAAAAAATCCTGCCGACCTTGAAAGCGTTGCGCGAATACCTCGATGCGGAACGAAATGCGGTGGACGGATTGTCCTGATCCCTTGGCAGGGGATGCAAATCACTCCTATTGCTACCAATTCGTTAACGTTTGGCGCATATTTGTTAATCATATTGTGTCAGCAGGGGCTGGGTTTAGATGATTGCCTTGTTTTTTGTAATCTATGCTGCGATCGGTGTTGGGGCCGGTTGGGGGCTGTTTACGTATGCCGGAGTGGAACAAACACTGGCGATTTGCGCCGGTGCGATCGTCACTGCTTTGCTCGGCCAAGTGCATTTGTTTGCGACGCGCGCCGGCGAATCAACGTCGCTGACTGCGCGCATGGATCTGGTTGAGACCGAGCAGCGCGAAGCAAAATCTCGCGCCGATATTGTCGAGGCGCGGACCCAAGCAATTGAAACCACGGTCAAACAAGAATTGACGGAACGCCGGGACGCGTTGGTGAGTGAAATGCGCCAGCTAGAAACCCTGATTGAGCGTCTCTCTCAAAGCTTCGAAGCCAAACTCGCAGACGCCGAAACCACGGGCGAGGTTGCGCCAAGAGACGACGCGGTGTTGCGGCGCGTCAAAGACGCACTCGAAGATGGGCGCGTCGATCTTCACTTACAGCCCATCGTGTCGCTGCCACAGCGCCGGGTCTCTTTCTATGAAGGCTTTACCCGTTTGCGTGACCCAGATGGGTCGCTGATTTTACCAGCAGACTTTCTCGATGCCGCGCGCCGTGCAAACCTTTTGGGCGTCATCGACAATATGATGTTGTATCGGTCGGTTGAAGTCGTCCGTCGCTTGGCTGCACGCGATCGCCGGGTCGGTGTGTTCTGCAATGTCTCGTCACACTCTTTAGAGGATCCACACTTTTTTCCGTTCTTTTTGAACCATTTAGAGCAAAATCGTGATCTTGCAGGTGCGCTCATTTTTGAGATTCGAGCGAGCCGATTTGAGCATCGCTCCCGTCAAATGCGCGAAGCGATGGAGCGTTTAACAGCGCTCGGATTCCGCTTCTCGATCGATCATGCTGAGAGCATCGATATTGACTTGCCACGTCTCCAAGATGCGGGTGTGCGGTTCGTCAAACTCAAAGGCGGCACGCTGATTGATCAGCTGCGCGATCCATTTGGACCGCGTCCACAATCCTCTGTGGAGCGCAAAATCTCAGGCGAAGAAGTTTCATCGGTTTGCTCGCGATACGGCGTGACATTGATCGCCGAGAAAATCGAAGAAGAGGTCAGCGTGGTTGAGGTGCTCGAATATGGCATTCCATATGGCCAGGGCCACATTTTCGGCGCGCCGCGCCCGATCAAGTCTTCGCTGATGGAAGAGACAGCCCCGCCAGCCGAGTTGGTGCGGATGTTGACCATGCGTGCGTCCTAAGATTGACGGGGTGACCCTCGCCCCCTAACTCGCGCAAATGACCGAGCCAAACTTTCCAGGTGGCCTCGCCACCATTGCCGATCAGTATGATGCGATCCTGTGCGACGTCTGGGGCGTCATTCACAATGGGCGCTACGCCTTCGAAGAAGCCTGCGAAGCCTTGGTGCGGTTTCGAGATCAAGGCGGGGCGGTCTGCCTGATCACCAATGCGCCCGTGCCAAAAGCCCAATCCATCCGCTATTTCGATCCCCTCGGTGTGCCCCCCGAAGCCTTCGATGATTGCGTGACGTCGGGCGATGCGACCCGTGAGGTGCTGGCTGAGCGCGCGGGCGATGTCTTCTGGCGCATGGGCGCTGACGAAGGCTGGGAGCATGATCGCTTTCTCTATGACGGTCTGAACTTGCAGTTTGGGGATGAGCGCTCCTCTGACGCGGTTCTTTGCATTGGCCTGGAAGATCAAGTGAACGACCACCCAGATGATTATCGCGATCGCTTAGCCGAGGCTGCGGATCGTGAAATGGACATGATTTGCGCCAATCCAGACATTCGCGTGCGGATTGGAGATCAACTCGTCTGGTGCGCCGGGGCGCTTGCCAAGATTTTCGAGGAAGAGGGCGGCACGGTCATTTATCCCGGTAAACCCCATGCACCAATTTACAAGCTCGCCCTACAACGCCTCGCAGATATGGGCGTCGAGCCTGCCGCGTCGCGGACTTTATGCATCGGCGACAGTCCAGCAACTGATATGAAAGGCGCCTTGAATCAGGGGTTTGATGGCCTTTATGTCGGAACGGGCCTGAAAGAACACGGGTCGAATTTTGAGCAAGAAGTCACCGACTTGCTTACCGACTATGCCGTCTCGGCAAAATGGGCGATGCCGAAACTCTCATGGTGACGAAACCTGAAACACATTGTAACAGACCGTGAGAATCAACGGAGGCGATCCGCGATGACCTATAAAGACGGTTACAAATTTGAAGATCTCTCATTGGGGATGACCCACGAGACTCATCACATCATCACCGAAAACGACATCGAGCTGTTTGCGCAAGTGTCTGGCGACCGCAATCCGCTACACATGGACGAAGAGTTCGCAAAGAACACGGCGTTCGGCCAGCGTATTGCGCATGGGGCGCTGACAGCGAGCTACATTTCCGGCATTCTCGGCAATGACTTGCCAGGCCCCGGATCGATCTTTGTCGGGCTCAATATGCGCTTTCGCCGTCCGGTCTATATTGGTTCGGAAGTGATTGTTCGCGTCGAGGTGACGGAGATGCAAGAGCGCGGACACCGCGTGACGCTGAAAGTCTCGTGTAATGTCGACGGGAAAGCCGCGATTTCTGGTGAAGCCATGGTCATGGTCCCGAGCCGAGACGCCTAAATGGCCGTCATCGCCCATTATCGCGATGTCCCAGACGCCGCGCGCGGATTCTCCGTCGCATTGGGAAATTTCGATGGCGTTCATGCGGGGCACCGCGCCGTTATTGAAGGGGCCGTCGCGGGTTCAGGTCCGCTCGGGGTGGCGACGTTTGAGCCCCCACCGCGTGCGTTTTTCAGACCGGATGATCCCCCGTTCCGGATTTATCGCCCAGCTCGCCGCAACGCCCGGCTGGCGGAACTCGGGGCCAAGGCGATTTTCGAGCTACCGTTTAATGCCGACATGGCCGCGATGACGGATGAAGTCTTCGCGCGGGATGTCTTGAAAGACGGGCTCGGGGCATCGCACGTGACGGTTGGCTTTGATTTTCGGTTTGGGCGTGGACGGATGGGCGATGCTGGACGGCTCGCCTCCCTCGGGCGGGCGCTCGGGTTCGGGGTCACGATTATTGAAAAGATCGAAGCGCTCGGCGCAAAAGCCTCTTCGACCGCGATCCGTGAAGCGCTCATTGCAGGTGAACCTGAAAAGGCCGCTGATATTCTCGGCCATGATTGGATCGTCGATGGCATCGTCGAGCATGGCGAAAAGCGGGGCCGCACCATCGGATTTCCAACCGCAAACCTGCACCTTGGTGAGCTGATCCATCCTCGCCACGGCGTTTATGCGGTCCGCGCGCGGCTCGGCGGGGACGGGCCATGGCTTCCGGGCGTTGCAAATTTCGGGCGCACCCCGACGACGGGTATTCGCGACCCATTGCTCGAAACGTTCATCTTCGATTTTGATCGCGACATTTATGGTCAGAGCTTGGAAGTGGCTTTGGTCCGCTTCCTGAGGCCAGAGTTAAAATTTGATGGGCTCGAAGCGATGGTTTCCCAAATGCAATTAGATGTTGCGGAAACGAAATCCGTGCTAAGTTTACCGGGCTAGGGGACTCCAATTCGAACACCACTCCGCGTTAGAGTGCGAAGAGGGAGCCATGATGCTCAAATCAATCTTTGCTGCGACTGCAGTGATTGCAACGCTGTCCGCAATTCCGGGGCACGCGCAGACGACAGACCAAACCGCTCAACAAATGTCACCCGACCGAATCGTTCGGTCCGTCACCATTGACGACATACGCGCGATCACCGCGAGCTATGGCCATACAATCGTTCAAGATATGCCCGAGCGAAATGGCATGCTGATGGAGACGCCGAACGGCTTCAAATATATGATCCTGCTGAAAGTCTGTAACGAGACCGCAGCGTGTGAGGGCGTTTTGATTGGGTCGATTCACGCCTTGCCAGAAGGCACGACTTGGCAAATCCTCAATCAGGCTGACATGCAGATGGATGCGTTTGGCCTCTATATCGCAAACGATCAATTGATTGTGGATCGTTACATGATCTTGTCCGGCGGCGTGCGGGTTGAAAGTTTCGCGCATGAAATCGGAACATTAGTGGCGGCGGCGCCAGTGCTTGTGCAAAGCATAGGACAGCTCGCATCGGCAGCGTCTGGCTAGTCGATCACGGCGAAGGCAGGGCTCACTGCGTCCGAAACGTGAAAGGCGAGTGACAGCGCCCGCGAGCCCTGCTAAGCGAGCCGCATGAGCAGGTTCGCAATCATATCTATTATTCGAATTAGCGGCCCGGTCGCCCGCCTCTAAACAGGCTCGCGGCCGGGGTATTTTGCATGCACCCTTACTTAACACGCTGATCCGAAAACGACCGACATGGCCGATACTGATAAACCGAAAAAACCCGAAAATCCCTATAAGGACACTTTGTTCCTTCCAACCACTGACTTTCCAATGCGGGGCGGCCTTCCAAAAGCCGAACCGAAATGGATCGAAAAGTGGGATGAAATGAAGCTCTATGAGCGCTTTCGCGCCGATGCAAAATCGCGCGGCGCCGAGCCGTTTATCCTGCATGATGGCCCGCCTTATGCGAATGGCCCGATCCATCTCGGCACCGCGATGAACAAGATCCTGAAAGACATCATCGTCCGCAACCACCAGATGCGCGGCTATGATGCGTCCTATCTGCCAGGATGGGACTGTCACGGCTTGCCGATTGAGTGGAAAGTTGAAGAGCAATTCCGCTCCAAAGGCCGGACCAAGGATGATGTCCCAGGCGATGAGTTCCGCCGGGCGTGCCGCGCGTATGCGACGGAATGGATCGAGGTTCAAAAGGCCGGCTTCCGCCGCTGCGGCGTCGAAGGCGAATGGGATGACCCGTATCTGACCATGAACTTTGAGTCCGAAGCGGCGACCGTGCGCGAGTTTTTGCGCGTCGCCATGGGCGGACGCTTGGTGCGCGGCGCCAAGCCGGTGATGTGGTCACCGGTGGAGCGGACAGCTCTGGCGGAAGCGGAAGTTGAGTATCACGACCGTAAAGTGCCGGTGATCTGGGTGAAGTTTCCGGTTAAAGACGGTCCACCTGAACTTGTAGATGCAAGTGTGGTGATCTGGACAACCACGCCGTGGACGATCCCTGCGAACCAAGCCGTTTCTTTCAGTCCAGACATCGCTTATGGACTGTACAGAGTTGGCGATGTCATGACCGAAGAAGAACTCGGTTTTGCGCCCTATGCTCAAACCGGTGAATTGCTTGTTCTCGCCGACGCGCTAGCTGAAAATGTCCGCGACAATGCAAAGATCAAAGACTGGGAGCGGCGTGCTGACATTGATCCAGCGACGCTGACCACTCTCTCACATCCGCTTCATAACGTGGGGTCTTTCTTCGCACATGATGTTGCAATGCTCGCTGGCGATCACGTTACGGCCGACGCCGGGACGGGCTTTGTCCACACCGCGCCAGCGCATGGTGAGGATGACTTCAATGTCTGGGTCGAATCTGGACGTACGACGCAGCAAATCCGCCAGATTGTCGATCCTGATGGCTGCTACACCGACGACGTCCCCGAGCCGCTTCAAGGGCTCGATATCATCCGCACCTCTGGCAAGAAGCGCGGCGAACAAGGCAAAGCCAATCCGGAAGTCATCAAGCTTCTTGCGGAGAGCGGTAATCTGCTCGCGCGGGGCATGACCTCGATCCGCGATGCCCATTCCTGGCGCTCAAAAGCCCCGGTTATTCGCCGTGCGACGCCGCAATGGTTCATTGCGATGGATACGCCCGGCAAAGATGGCTCGCGGCCCTTACGCGAGATGGCGCTCGAGGGCGTAGAGCAAACGAAGTTTGTTCCAAACACGGGATATAATCGTCTCAAGTCAATGGTGGCCGATCGCCCCGACTGGTTGATCTCACGCCAGCGCAATTGGGGCGTGCCGATCACGCTCCTGGTGAATGAGAAAGGTGAGCCGCATACGGCGGCTCTGCCAGAGGCCGAAGCGGCAGCCGTCAATGAGAAGATCCTGGCCAAGATCCGCGCCGAAGGCGTTGAAGGGTGGTTCTCGGCTGAGGTCAGTGATTTCCTCGACGACCCGACCGGTTGGGACAAAGTCAATGACGTGCTCGATGTTTGGTTCGATAGCGGCACCACGCATGCCTTTGCTTTGCGTGATCGCGTGATCATCGACGACGCCACGGGTGTGGCTGATGTCTATCTTGAGGGCTCGGACCAGCATCGCGGCTGGTTCCAATCTTCGCTCTTGGAGTGCTGTGCGACGCGCGGCATGGCGCCGTTCCGTCAGGTCGTGACCCACGGTATGATCGTCGATGGCGAGGGGAAGAAAATGTCGAAATCGATCGGAAACACGATCGATCCGGCAGACTTTGCCAAACAGTATGGCATTGAAATCCTCCGCCTCTGGACCGCGAGCGCAGACTATACCGAAGACCTTCGGATCTCTGATGAGATCATCAAGGGCGCGGTCGAGAATTATCGCCGCTTGCGCAACACGCTGCGCTATTTGCTCGGTGCGCTGGATGGCTATTCGCCCGATGAAGCAGTATTGCCGGTGCAGATGCCGAGCTTGGAAAGCTGGGTCTTGCATCGTCTGGCTGAGCTCGATGAGCTTATCCGCAAAGCCTATGAAGAGCATGACTTTAAACGCATCATGTCAGCCGTCTTGAATTTCTGCTCGGTCGATCTCTCTGCCGTCTATTTCGACATTCGCAAAGACAGCCTCTATTGCGATGCGCCAAGCGATCTGCGGCGTCGGTCGGCCCGAACCGTCATGGCGGCAATCCTCGAGCGATTGCTGGCTTGGCTCGCCCCGATCATGCCTTTCACGACAGAAGAAGCGTTTTTGATCAGCGTGTTCAAAGACCACGCCGATAGTGTGCACTTGCTACAACTTCCAGAAACGCCGCTCGACTGGAAAGACGACGCGCTCGCCGCGCGCTGGGAGAAGATCTTCCGGGTGCGCCGCGTGGTCACCGGCGCAATAGAGATCGAACGGCGTGAAAAGCGGATCGGGTCATCGCTCGAAGCTGCGCCAACCGTCTATGTCTCCGATCCTGAACTCCTCGCCGCTTATGATGGCGAGGTCGCGGAAGACATTTTCATCACCTCGCAGGCAACCCTCGTCAGCACTGCGGCACCCACCGAGGCCTTTACGCTGCCTGAAGAGGCGAGTGTCGCTGTGCTGCCCGGCAAAGCGGCGGGTGTTAAGTGCGCGCGATCTTGGAAGTATTTCGACCCGGCGAGTGCAGATCGTGAGTTTCCCGATGTGACCGCGCGCGACGCGGCCGCAATCCGCGAGGTCAGGGGCGGCACATGACTCGACGCGCGCGCTATGGTCTGTTCTTCCTGATCCCGGTGATCATTGTGCTCGATCAATGGTCCAAATGGCTGATCTTGAACGAACCGGTCTTCAACGCCATCGGCTGTTTGGATCGCACCCAACGCTGCGGACGAATTGAGGTCTTGCCGTTCTTCGACCTGACCATGGTTTGGAACAGAGGCATCAGTTTCGGGATTGGTCAGTCTGAGGGGATTATGCGCTGGGTGCTCGTGCTCTTGACGACAGCGATTGCAATTGGGTTCACCGTTTGGCTGGTCAATGCAACGCGCCGCTTTACCGGGCTTGCACTGGCTTTGGTCATTGGCGGCGCATTCGGCAATGTCATTGACCGCGTTCGCTTTGGCGCGGTGGTTGATTTCTTCGATTTTAGCGGTCTTTTGCGGCCATACTTCTTTAATTATGTTTTTAATGTTGCCGATGCGGCGATTTCTGTTGGAGCGGTCTTGCTCTTTATCGACCAGTTCCTAATGTCGCGGGAAGACAAAACGGCTGGGGCCGTCAAAGAGGAATAGGCGAGGTCGCCATGAAGAAAATTTCGATACTCATCACAACTGGATTGACAGCAGCGATGTTGGCGGGATGCGCATCGCTCGGTGGGGTGAACAGCCCCGACGAGTTCCGTGTGGTCAAGAAAGCGCCATTGGTGGTGCCGCCGGACTATAGCTTGCGACCGCCTGAAGCGGGCGAAGGCCTCCCCTTCGAAGTCGATCCAACGCGAGCCGGATCGGCGACCGCTTTCGGGACAGATCTTGGTCAAAATGCAAGTATGTCTGAGCGCGCGCTGGTTGCGGCGGCAGGTGCAAACGCGGTGAACCCGATCATTCGTCAGCAAGTTGATTGGGAAGAAGCTGCCGTGATCCGCAAATCACAGCGTGTCTCTGACCGAGTGATCGGCTGGGATGGAAGCGAAGGCCCAGATACGGAAGACAGCGCAACCGGCGGAGCCGAAGTTGAGATCGCCCGTGGAAGCGGTGAAAGGCTCAAGCTTCCAGGAACATAAATCTTAATGATATGAGTCGGGGACGAGCAAACGGAGAAACGAATGAAATATTTGATTTCCGGCGGTCTCGCCGCGATTTCACTGACGGGCGCCGTCGCGCTCGCAGATAGTACAGATGAGGGTTGGGCGCCCGAAACATTCACGCTCAGCAATGGGATGGATGTTGTCGTCCTGCCCGATCATCGCGCCCCAGTCGTGACCCATATGGTCTGGTATAAGGTGGGCGCCGCAGATGAAGAGCCTGGTAAATCCGGCATCGCCCACCTCTTTGAACACGTCATGTTCAAAGAAACAGATGACATCGCGGACGGCGAGTTCTCGTCCACGGTCAATCGCCTTGGCGGCCAGTTGAATGCATTCACAAGCTGGGACTATACCGCCTATTTTGAGCGTGTCGCAAAGCAGCACCTCGGAGCCATGATGGCGCTTGAGGCGGAGCGCATGACCGACCTCATCATCGACGAAGACCCAGAAGGGAGTTTCATCACCGAGCGTGACGTTGTGAAAGAAGAGCGCCGCCAAGTGATTGAGAACAATCCAGGCAGCGTCCTGTCGGAAAAAGTGCTGGCAGAGTTTTGGCGCGGTCATCCATATGAAATCACGGTTATTGGGGTCATGGATGAAGTCGAAGCGCTGACCCCGCAGGACGGCATAGACTTTTACCGAAAGTACTATTCACCTGAAAACGCTATTCTCGTTGTGGCAGGTGATGTCACCGGCGAAGAAGTCCTCGCCCTCGCTGAGGAACATTACGGTGTGATCGAGCCATCTGGCTTGGTCGATGGCACCCGCAAGTGGACGGATGTCCAACCGCTAACCGAAACCAAAGAGGTGGAGCACCGCGATCCAAAAGTGCGCCAACCGGTTTGGTATCGCTACTATAACGGCACCAGCTCAAAGCGTGATCGGGAGTTCTCGATGGCGCTTGATGTCGGCCTAGATGTGCTTGGCGGTGGCAATACCAGCCTGCTGCATGTCGCATTGGTCGAAGAGCAAAAGCTCGCCATCAATGTCGGTACGTTTGCATTAACGAGCCTCCACGATCAGGGCCCTGCGGCTGTCTTCGCGACGCCGAGTCCCGGCGTAACCATAGAAGAACTCGAAACCGCAATGATGGCAGAACTTGCCAAACAGCTTGAAGCAGGTTTCTCCGAGGAAGACGTGGCGCGCGTGCGCAACGCGAAAGCCGCTCAGTCGATCTACGCGCGGGACAGCCAGGTGGCGATGGCCAACCAATTCGGCGGTTGGTTAGCGATTGGCGGCGAGATTGAGGATTTGTTGAACTACCCCGACGATATCCGCAGTGTCACGACCGAGGAGGCACTCACCGCCGCGAGAGCCGTGTTCGATCCAGACAATAATTATATCGAAGCGCGTTTGCTGCCAGCTGAAGGGGAGTTCTAATCATGAAAGTCTCAACTCTCTTTAGCGGAATGGTCTGTGCGTTTGCTTTGGCGGCGTGCGCGCCAACAGCCACCGACACGGACGGTGGTTCAGTGGTCGCCGGCGACGCAACGTCTGCGCTCGATGTTCAAATCCATGACGGTGAATTCGCAACGATCCAGCAATTTGTAACGCCCGGCGGTGTTTCTGTATGGCTGGTGGAAGAACCGTCTATTCCCATCTTGTCGCTTCGCATGGCGTGGCAAGCTGGATCGACAAATGATCCAGAAGGCATGGAAGGCCTTACGAGTGCGATGGTCTATCATATGAATGAAGGGGCTGGTGAGCTTGATGCTCAGGCATTTTTCAAGCGTATGGAAGAGCTCAGCATGAGCTTTGGGTGCAGCGCGTCAAATGAAAGCACGTTCTGCAATGCTTCAATGCTGACCGACAACGCATCTGACTCTTTTGATGTAATTTCACTCGCTTTGGCAGAGCCTCGTTTCGATGATGGTCCGTTCGAGCGATTTAAGCGCGAGCGCGAAGTCTCGCTCAAAACCCGTGAAACGAATGCAGGCTATCTGGCAGGCCGCGCTATCCAGCAGTCATTGTACCCTGATCACGCGTATGCGCGCGAACTGACATCTGAAAGTCTCACTGCCCTGACGCAAGACGCGATGCGGGCGCAAAAAGACAAGCTGATGGTCCAAGATGGACTATTGGTGACCGCTGTCGGCGCGATGAGTGCTGAAACGCTTGCGCCGCTGATTGATCAAGCGATTGCAGGACTTCCGCAGAGCAGCGAAACCGTCGAAACGGAAAATGTGGTTCTCGCAGCTGCAAGTCCTGAAAAGCAAATCATCGACTTACCACAGCCGCAGAGTCTGGTTCGGTTCACAGGGCCTGCCATGAAACGCGATGATCCGGATTTCTATACCGCGGTCGTCTTGAATTACACCTTTGGAGGTGGCGGTTTTGAGAGCCGCTTGATGAAGGACCTGAGAGTGGAGCGTGGTTTGACCTATGGCGTTTACACCAGCGTCAATGCTGGTGACAAACTTCAAACCTGGGGCGGGGGCGGGTCCACCCAGAACGAACGCGCGGGTGAGTTTATCGATGGTATCAAAGAGAATATGGCGGCCCTTGTTGCGGATGGCGTTACTGAAGAAGAGCTAGAGGCCGCTAAGGCTTACCTGACCGGGTCTTATCCACTTGGCTTCGACTCTAACGCGAAAATCGCTGCAAACATGATGGGTGTGCGCCTGGAAGACTTGCCGGTTGATTTCTTTGACAAACGCAATGCCATGGTCGAGGCGGTGACGCTTGAAGATGTCAATCGCGTCGCCGGCGAATATCTCAATCCCGAGAACTTCACCTTTGTCATCGTTGGCCAGCCCCAAGGTCTAGACGGGTAAAAATTGGCTGGGGGCACGCATATCAAACAGGCGCGCGATGGATCGTTGCGCCTGTTTGTCATTTTTGGCCCAATGGCGGTCTTCATCCTTGCCGCGCTCGCCAGTCTGATCGATCTCGATGGCTTCTTCGCGGTTGCCAAAGCGATGAATGATTGGATCTTGGCGGTCTTCTCCAGTCTTATTTCATGGGCAGTGTTTGGCTTTGTTCTGACCTGTATCGCGGTCATGATATCGCCATTGGGTCGAGTGACCATTGGCGGCGCAGGGGCGACGCCGACGCTGAAGCCTTGGAGTTGGTTTTCGATCACGCTGTGCACGACCATTGCGATCGGCATCCTATTCTGGGCGATGGCAGAGCCTTTGTTTCATCTGTATGACCCGGGTGGGGCAGGGCGGGGTCTTGAGGCTGCGAGCGAGGGTGCCAAGCATTTCAGCCTCGTCAGCCTGTTCATGCATTGGGCGATCTCGCCTTATGCCATTTATACCGTAGCGGCTCTGACATTTGCCTTGGCCTATCACAATCTGGGCAAACCCTATTCGGTCTCAGGGCCCTTCATCGCGCTCCTGGGGCGGCCTTTGCCGAGCGTGCTTGCATCAATCCTTGATGCCGCAATTTTGCTCGCCCTGATCATGGGAATGGCGGCCTCGCTCGGCGCCGGCATGTTGTTATTATCGGGTGGGATCGCGAACCTAACCGGCTGGCCCAGTGGTCCGGTGTCATTGGCGGTCGTGGCAGCCGCGATTGGCTTGGTTGTCTTGGCAAGCTCGCTGACGGGATTGATGCGCGGCATTCGCATCCTGTCTGTGACCAATACCTGGTTCTTTTTCATTTTCCTCGGATTTGTCATCCTGTTTGGGCCCTCATTTGAGATGCTTAAGCAAGGGGGGCAGGCGATGATCGGCTATGCGGGTGAGTTTCTCGACCGATCATTGATGATCGGGTCTGCGAGCGATGATGCCGAGTGGGCCAAAAGTTGGACTGTGTTTTATTTTGCAAACTGGCTCGCTTGGGCGCCGGTCACAGCCATGTTCCTCGGACGGATCGCCCGCGGCTATTCCGTTCGCGCATTCGTTTTGGTCAATCTCATTCTGCCTTCTCTGTTCTCGATCGTCTGGATGAGCGCGTTTGGGGTCTTCGCGATGGAGACCGATCTTTCGCAAGCCGGACTTTTGAAAGACACACTCGATGCCAGCGGGCCGGAATCCGTCCTTTTCCGCGCGCTCGAAGAATTACCGCTGAGCAGTTTGATGATCCCGGTACTGTTACTCTTGTCTTTCATTTCCTACGTCACTGCCGCTGACAGCAATACCGAAGCAATCTCGCAAATCTGTAAGACGCACACGCATCAAATGACCGAAGTCGACGAAACCGAACCAAATGCGCCGCGGCTCAAAATGATCTGGGTCATTTTACTGTGTTTGATGGCGTGGATCATGGTCGCCTTTAGCGGGATTGATGGCGTGCGGATGCTGTCCAATGTCGGCGGCTTGCCGGCTTTGTTCATCGTCATCGGTCTACAAGTCTGTCTGATAAGGATGATTTTTCAGTCAGCGGCCCTGAATGCGCCTAAGACTGTTCGCGCTTAATCATCTGTCAGCCGTTTCAGCTCAGCGGCAATCGCGATCAGGCTTTCGCGCATGCGTTTGAGGCCCCCGCCGCGCCCATTATGGACCAGCAACTGTTTCCACGGTGCAGTGTCCAGTTCGGGACTGCGGACGACGAGGTGACCCGAACGTGGCAGCGCGCTTGTCAGGAGGGCTTCTGATAGCGCAAATCCCGCCTGATCATCATATGTCCCATTGCGCGCATCGGCTTCGAAATTGGACTGTTCTGACCGTCCGACGGTGTTGAACAAGATCGAGTGCTCCGGGCGCTTTTCGTCGCTGATCTGCTCTTGCATGACTTGATTGAGCAGTTTGACCCCCCGCAAGGAATAGATGTCTGGATGCATCGGCGTCAGCACGCGATCGGCAGCTTCCATCGCGCACCGGGTTAGAAATGTCGCGTTGGGATTGGTATCAAACACAATGAGATCGTACTCGCTGCGATAATAATCGATCATCCGCCGAAAATTCGCGCCGACCATCAGAAGCGACTCTTGGCTTGGCGCGAAAGCATATTTCGAGATTTCGAACTGTCCTGAGATCAGATCGAGACGCCCGCCCGGGGCACCGTCTCCGGTCAACAGGTCATGCGTAATGGTTTCACGGCTGACCGGTTCGAACGGCGCTGTGTTGATCTTCGACCAGCTCTCGGCCGGTGAGATGGTGTCATAGGCGTGCAGGCGGGAACGTTCGAAGAGCGAAATGACGGATTTATCCCGCGCAGAGCTCGCATCTGCATGCTCCATATCGAAAAAGGTCTGGGTCAGATTGTATTGAGGGTCGAGATCGATCAGCAGTGTCCGCCCGCCAAGTTTTGCCTGCCAGGTTCCAAACACTTGGCTGCTAATGGTGGTTTTGCCGACCCCGCCTTTGAGATTCATGATCGAAATCACTGGGCAGCGGCGTTCATAGCGCTTTTTGGCCGCCTCAACCAAACGCTCCAGCGCGCCGTCATCCCCCAGCGAGTCGGTTAATTGGTCGGCAAGCGTGTCGCGAAACTGCTTCGACAGGCGGGCATTGTCGGCGCGAATGGGAAACAGGGTCAGACCACGGGCGCGGGCGCGCTCCAGTTGCGCCTGGACGGCTTTCGACCGGATCGACGAGGCCGAGACCAAAACCACCATCCCGAACGCGTTATCAATCGCCTCGTTGACGGAGTCTGGATCAACGTCTTTGCTGCCAGCGGGAGTATACCAAGTCGGGATTGATGCGCGGCGCAGCGCTTCATGTACCTGCAAAAGCGGGTCAACATCTCGATGACCGTGGGCAATGAAAAGCTGAGACATACAAGCGGTCCGACTGGGAGGTTGGTTCCAAATTTGCTACCCTGATTAGCGCTGAACGACCATACTTTCATGTCATATCAGCGTCGCAGCGCTTGATTGTATGGGATTGCCTGTGCATAAAGCGCGGCCTTAAGGAGTAGCTCATGACTTGGACGCCGAATTCGTGGCGCGCGCGCCCCGCCAAGCATATCCCGGAAGACTATCCGGATCTTGACCATCTCAAAGATGTCGAGGCCCGTTTGGCTGAGTTTCCGCCGCTCGTTTTTGCCGGTGAGGTGCGGACGCTAAAGCAACGCCTTGCCAGCGTGGCAGCCGGTGATGCATTTCTGCTTCAAGGCGGCGATTGTGCTGAGAGCTTTAAAGAATTTAGTGCCGACAATATTCGCGATACCCTTCGCGTGATGCTGCAAATGGCGGTCGTGCTGACCTATGCGGCCTCCAAGCCTGTCGTCAAAGTCGGTCGCCTGGCGGGCCAATTCGGAAAACCGCGCTCGTCTCCGATTGAAGAGATCGACGGCGTGACGCTGCCATCATATCGCGGTGACAACATAAATGGCATGGACTTTACCGAAGCGTCGCGGATGCCGGACCCAGAGCGTCTGATCAAAGCCTATTCGCAATCCGCGTCGACATTGAACCTGGTTCGCGCCTTTACCCGCGGCGGCTATGCAGACCTCGCCAACGTTCACCAGTGGATGCTTGGCTTCGTTGATCGCTCGCCGCTCGGTGAACAGTATCGCGCCATGGCGGACAAAATTTCCGACGCGCTTGAGTTTATGAAAGCCTGCGGGGTGACGTCGCAAAGCGTTCCGCAAATGGCGCAGGTGGAAGTCTATACGTCTCATGAGGCGCTGCTTCTGGGCTATGAAGAGGCGATGACCCGGATCGATTCAACCTCTGGCGATTGGTACGATACGTCGGCACACATGCTGTGGATCGGTCACCGCACCCGCCAGGTGGATCATGCGCATGTTGAATTCTGCAAGGGCGTCAAAAACCCGATCGGTATGAAATGTGGCCCCGGCCTGGAAGCGGATGAACTCTTACGGATCATTGAAACGCTGAACCCTGAAGATGAACCGGGCCGTATCACGCTGATTTCGCGTTTCGGTGCCGATGGCGTTGAAGCCGGCCTGACCCCATTGGCGCGTGCTGTCAAAGACAGTGGACGCACGGTTGTTTGGTCGTGTGATCCCATGCACGGCAACACGCTCAAGACCGAGTCGGGGTTCAAGACGCGTCCTGTGGATCGGGTCCTAACGGAAGTTCGCAACTTCATTGATGTGCTCAATGCCGAGAGCTGCGTTCCAGGCGGGGTTCATTTCGAAATGACCGGCCAAGATGTCACCGAGTGTATTGGCGGCGCACAGGCGATTTCTGAAGCGGACCTGTCATCAAGATATCACACTCATTGTGATCCTCGACTAAATGGTGAACAGGCTCTTGAACTTGCCTTCTTAATCGCAGAGAAGCTCCTGGAGATTAAGGACGCCTCCCCAATGCCATCACGTGTAGCCGGATAATCAGGACGTTAAACCATGACCCAGCGGGCATGGCCCGCCTGGGCGCGGGCCTCTGAAATTCTAGACTTGTTGCGGCTGTCAGGGCCGATCGCGATCTCACGCCTGTCGTGGATGCTAATGGGACTGACGGATGCGATCGTGCTCGGCCAAGTGAAAGGCCAGGAGCACGAGCTCGCCTTCATCTTGAACTCTTGGCTGCCGATCGGCATCACGCTCGGCTTCGGCATGGGAATCTTGCTCGGTGTCCAGGTTCTGACCTCGGAAATGGTGGGGCGCGGTCAAGCGCATCTGTCGGGACGAATTTTCCGGCGCGGAATGGCTTGGGCCATCGGGCTCGGGCTCTTGGTCACCGCGATCACGTATCTCGTGGCCGAGCCTTTGTTCAGGTTTTTGTTTGTGGAGATCAATCCCAACGAAAACATTAGCGCGCTGATGACGCCGGAAGAGTTTGCCGACGAAACAACCTTTATCACGCAGATTCTTTCACTCAGCCTGTTGGGCTTTATGATCTCGACGGTCTGCAGTTACTATCTCGAAGCCTTACGGCGGCCGCTGATTGTGACGATCACGTCCTATCTCGGCGTCGGGGTCAACCTGGTGATCGATCTGGCCTTGGTGCTTGGTTGGTGGGGCATGCCGCAAATGGGCGGCGAAGGCGTCGCTTGGGCAACTGTTGGCTCGCGCTGGGCGGTGACGATTGCTTTGATCGGCTTTGCGCTGTGGTTGACGCCGGCCTTAAAGCCATCCGAACCATCGCCAGAAGATGAAGCCAAACGCCAAATCACCGTTGGTGGAGGCACTGCGATTTCCAACATTGCTGAATGGGGCGGCTTCAATCTGACCTATTCCATCGCGGCCTTTATCAGCGTCGCGGCGAATGCCGTGTACGGGTATTCGGTGCAGGTCATGGGCTTTTGCTTCATGTTCTTTTTGGGCATCGGGACGGCCACGAGCGTCCGTGTGGCCGAGCATTACGGGCGCGGCGATCTACAAGGCGTGAAGGATGCTTCGCGTCTCGGCGTCGCGGCGACCTTCGTCCTCGGCATTTTTCTGTCCATCCTGATTTACGTGTTCAAAGACAGCTTGGCTTTGCTGCTCGTCAATTCAGAAGCGAGCATTGATGGAACCATGCTCGCGGTCGCGATTTCGAGCCTGCTGATCTATGCTGCGCTCGCGACAACCTTTGATGGATTGCAAGCAACCGCTTCAATGGCGCTGCGCGCGCAGGGCATTGTCTGGCTGCCATCGGCCATCCATTTGGCGTCGTTCTTCTTGCTGATGATCCCACTTTGTTACTTGATGGGGGTCAGTATGGGGCGCGGGGCACAGGGCATGATGGAAGCTGTGACGATCACGCTCTTAGTGGCTGGCGGGCTGCAATGGGGCTTGTTGGAATTAAAAACGGCGCGCCGCGAAGTGCGACACGCCGTTTAAGAAGATCGCTTTCGCGAATGACCTTAGATGTCTTTCAGAGCAGATGCTGGTCTGAAAGCAGCAGAGGTTTTCTCTTTGATCTTGATGGTCTCACCAGTCGCTGGGTTGCGACCTTCACGCGCGCCGCGAGTTTTCGCGACGAATGTTCCGAAACCAGCAATCGCGACCGAGTCACGGCTCTTCACCGCGCCAGCGATTGAATCAAAGACAGCATCCACAGCGCGGCCAGCTTCGGCCTGAGACATGTCTGCTGCTTCTGCAACTGCTTTGGTCAGTTCACCCTTGTTCATTGGGGTCTCCCTTAGTTCAACGGCGGTATTTGCCGTTGGGGGCATTGTTCATGATTCGAATTCACCGTGAATCCCGAAAAGCCAATAAATACGGGCGATTCAGCCTTATTTTGCCAAAATCCACCCTTCTTCGGCGGTAATTTTGTGAATTTCGCCTTCTGAGAGCGTATCAGGCGGTGCAAACACATTGGCCAATTCTCCCTTAGAATCGAGTGATTCGAAGTGCTCACAGAGCGATCGAACCTGGGTTTCGTCGAGGATTTCGCCCGGTTTTTGGGTCACATTTAGCGTGCTGGGATAGACCTCAGCGATGACGCAATTGGTGTTTTCGAGCGTCTCTGGACTGAGGGATTGAAAGCCTGTCTCAAACGGCCAAATCTCGACCCCGCTGAGCTGCTCTTTTAAGTGCCCCACGGTCGCAATTCCGAGAAGCGCTTGCGATCCCACAGATCCCGCACCGAGCAATTGCCAAACCGATTTCGGATTGGCTTTGAAGTTGGCTTTGATCCAAGCCTCTGACAATCTGTGTTCTGGAAGTGAGCTTGGCGCTGAAAAATCGCCTTTCTTCATCGCCAATGTCGAACTGACGCTTTTCTTCGGCACGCCCCAAAATGGATGAGCGTGCTCGGATATCGCATAATTGAGGCTGGCAGCGATCGCGAACCGCGCATTCGAATTGTCCTCGCGCTCTTTTATCTTGCTTTGCAGATGGTGATGCATCGCCGCCCATGGCGTTTGATCGGTGAGGTCAAACCCTGCGGCTTTGGCGGTTCCGGACGGGTATCCCAGTGCGAAATCAAAACCGAGCAATACTTTCTCACCGCGCGCGATGAGCTTTTGAGCAATATCGACGATGAGAGTCCTTGCACCAAGGCGCGTGCTCGGATTGGCGCTTGTAAATTGGAACTTTAATCGCGCATCACGCGCACGAACGCCGACCCAAATAGAGTTTGCGCCCGTCACGGGTTTCGACGACGCGCTCCAGTCGACCATGATGTAAGCATCAAATAGGCGAGGCATGGTTCAAAACTTGAGATCAGCGATCGGTTCAAGCATTGCACAAATGTCTTTTGTTTGATCCCGCTGCTGCACCACTGATGCGAGCGCAACCCGGCGTTGGTCTTTGATCTGTTCGAGTTCATTTAGCTTAGCTGCGCGTCGCGCTTCGCTCATCTGGTCATCTTCCGCGAGCTCTTTCTCGATCGCATCGACGTCGTCCCAGTATTCGAGCATGGCGACCAAGGGCACGGTTTGTTCAAGAAAGTGCGTGTGGATCAGCCGCCGCAGCTCAATATCGTGAATATCGAACATCCGCTCGCGATTGCGTTCATAGACAGAGGTTTCTTCAGAGGCGGTGCGAAACAGTCTTTTTGACACGCTGCCAAACGGATCTCCGAACTTTAAAGACCCAACTGCGCGCTCTAAGACACGGTCAACGGATGTCAGGATTTCACCGAAAAAGCGCGCTGCATCGCGCGCTTTACGTTTGCGTCCGAGTCGATCCTGAACCAGCTCAGCCACCATGGCGCCACCGGTTGCCAGTACCGCACCGATAATTACCGCGAGAAGCGTGTCGAGATTGTCGATGAAGTCGAAAACCGATGGGCGCATACCAGGTGATTTAGCTCAGTTTAACCAGCATCTTGCCAGTGTTTCGGCCCGAGAACAGACCCATGAACGCGTTTGGGGCATTTTCGACGCCTTCCATCACAGTCTCCTCGAACTTCATCTGACCGCCGGTGATCCACGTCACCATATCGCGTTGGAAGTCGGGCAACATGTCGGCGTGCGTCGAGACGATGAAGCCGCGAATTTGTAGCTGCTTGCCGACAATTTGAATGACATTGTTCGGGCCAGGGCGCGGTTCTGTATCATTGTACTGCGAGATCATCCCGCAAATTGCCATGCGCGCAAACGGACGCGCACATTCGATTGCTGCTTGGAAATGATCCCCGCCAACATTATCGAAATAGACATCCAGGCCTTTGGGAGCCGCAGCTCTCAATGCCGCGAGAAGTCCGTCATAATTCCCGGCTTCGCGGTAATCGATACACTCATCGGCGCCGAGCGACTTCACCAAAGCGCATTTTTCAGCGCCGCCAGCCGATCCGATGACGGTGCAGCCTTTGATTTTGGCGATCTGAACCACGGCCGATCCAACAGCGCCCGCTGCGCCAGAGACGAAAACCGTGTCGCCTTCTTTCAATTCGGCCACCCGCAAGATCCCGGCATAGGCTGTCAGTCCCGGCATCCCCGCGATTCCCAAGAATGCGCTATCTGGGAGTCCAGTGTCGCCGGGAAGCTTTTGCGCCATGACGAGTTCAGGCGCTGCTGTCCATGCTTCGCGCCACCCCGCCATGGACTGGACCAAGTCGCCTTCGGCATAGTCTGGATGATTCGTCGCCGTCACCCGTCCAACCGCACCGCCCTGCAGAACTTCTCCAATCTGAAACGGCGGCACATAGCTTTCGCGATCATACATGCGGCCACGCATGTATGGATCCACAGACATCCAACTGTTTTGAACCTGTATCTGACCCGCACCCGGGGCCGGGACATCGCTGGTAATCATCGCAAAATCGTCCGATTTCGGTTCACCGACGGGGCGTTTGGCGAGAGTCCAATCTTTGGATGTAATCGCGTTCATAGGGGCTTCCTTCCTGTCTCTTTGTGTCGCCACTGTGGACGATCCCGGATCAGAATCAAAGAGGGCCTTGAAAGAATTCGCAATGCCTTTTGATGGAAGTTACAGATAAGGAGAGTTGCATCGGACCAGCTCTAAGTGCGATGAGGCGCTTGAGAGTGGAGTAAGCGATGTCAGCATTAAAGACCGGCCTTGTCGGCGCAGGCGTCTTCGGAGGCTATCATGCCGGGAAGATTGCCGCCTCTGACCAGACGACTTTTATTGGTGTGTTCGATCCCGATCAGGTGCGCGCGAATCGGCTTGCTGAGACTCATGATGTCGAAGCCTTCGCGTCACAAGACGCGTTGTTTAAGGCCTGTGATGCCATCCTGGTTGCATGTCCTGCGATGTATCACGAAGCGGTTGTGCGCGCGGCTTTACAGGCAAACTGCCATGTGATGGTCGAAAAACCTCTCGCCCTTACGGGATATGCGGCTGATGAATTGGCGGCGCTTGCTGATGAGAAAGGCCTGATCCTGCAAGTGGGGCATCAA
>JBCBQS010000004.1:0-30276 GCA_039820085.1 Pseudomonadota bacterium | reverse complement strand
GTGGGTGAATGATATCGCCCTGAAAGTCGTCCTTGCCTTCCCAATCAGGCGTATAACCCTTGTCATAGCGATAGTAACCCGCGCACATATGGAGCCAGTTACACGTCATTTTCTGTTTGTTGCGCTTGCCGTCAATTTTGACGTGAACCGTCCACTGCGCAGCGGCGCTGTCCCACTCCGCGCTGACGACTTTGTGGCCGTAGCGAATGTTTGGATTCACGCCATACTCATCCGCCGTCTCATGGATGTATTCGCGAATGGCCGGACCATCTGCGATGGCCTTTTGCGCTTCCCACGGCTTAAAATTGAAGCCCAGTGTGTGCATGTCGCTATCGCTGCGAATACCAGGATACCGGAACAGGTCCCACGTCCCGCCCATCGACTCTCGCATTTCGAGAATTTGGTAGGATCTGCCAGGGCATTTCTTGGAGAGATGGACCGCCGCACCAATGCCGGAAAGTCCCGCTCCTACAATCAACACGTCATAATGAGTCTCATTCATGACGCCAGTGTCACTTTTTTTTCGGCGAATGTCTAGGTGTCTCCCAGGGACAGTCCGTATTCATCCTTACCCAGAACCGCTTCGATGGTTTGCCGCGAAATCGTCGATAATGCGGCATTGCGGTCTCGGTAAAAGTCGAGCGCGATGACAGAGACTGATAACGCCCACCCTTTCCCGCGCGACCATGCATGGTCATCGCAGCTCATCGACTCTCGAAAGATCGACCTGATGTCAGGCGGCAATACGGACCATGCCACCATCAAATCACATGCCGGGTCGCCAACCCCTGACAAACCAAAATCTATGATTGCACTGATCTGCCCATTCGCGACCAAGATGTTACCGCCTTGCAAGTCCCCGTGCAGCCAGCTTGGCGCGGCGCCATGTGGATCCGCAGATAGGCTCTCATCCCAAATCGCATAAAGGGCATCAGTGCTGTAGAGATCAGCAAGGTTTAAGATCGCGGCGCGGGTCAAGCCATCTCGCGCCATCAGGTCGACACCACGGTAGTGATTTTGCGCTCCAGATCGTGGGGCACCTGATATGTCTTTGGCCTGAAGGTTTAATAAAAATGATGACAGCGCATGTGATGAAACCCGCCAGTCTTCGATCGTCGATTGGGACAAAGGCGCTCCGTCGATCCACTGATAGATCGCCCAAGGATGGTCAAAGCCTTGACCGGGCGCACCGAGAAAAACGGGCGTCGGGATATGAAGTGGCAACGGAGCCAGCCGTGGCAGCCAGGTCGTTTCTTTGTCGATCTGTGAGACCGCGTCTAAACGCTTCGGCAAGCGCACACTCAGCTTATTACCGAGTCGAAAGATCGTATTGTCCGTGCCGCCAGACTTTACCGCTTCCAAGGCAAGGTGCCCATAGTCCGGCGCTTGCGACTTTATCAGTGCGCATACCGTTTCTTCGTCCAGATCAATCAATTCGATGCGCCAAGCACGCGAACGTCGACCCGGCTTGATCGACCCGCTGAATCGACTGCGGCGATCTCGTAGAAGCCTGCTTGCTGGGGAACCCAACTTGGGAGGCCGCCATCGTCTAAATCGACAGGCGCGCCATCAACAAACCAGTGCAAGTCGCCTTCGCCGCGTCCGGCTAAGACAAATGGACGGGCAGGCTGACCATCAACGCGTCCGGCCCAAAGCTCTGCGTTACGAGGCGGGAACAGAATTTCGGGAGGAGTCCCATCTTGATCGAACTTCGCTAACGCGCCTTTAGCGTCCACGCGTCGCTCAGACTTCAATCGGCTATCCGCCGCACCGCTTTGACCAAGATGTTGCTCGGCCCGATCTGCAATCTCAAACAACAAAGGCAAAGCTGCCGCGCGTCCGGTTTGCCCTGGTCGCGGCGCGCCATCTGCCCGGCCGACCCATACAACCAGCGCATAGTCGCCCGACACACCGGCGGCCCAAGCATCTCTGTAGCCGTATGAGGTTCCCGTTTTAAACGCGATTTGCGGGGCATCCGCCGTCAACCGACCCGGCATCCGTCCGCTTGGTGCTGGTGTATCTTTTAAGATCTTGAGGATTTCCTCGGCGCTTTCCGCGCTCATTAAGCGAAAGCCGGATCGCTGAGCGGCAAGCTTTGTCTCGTCCCAGATGAGAGGTTTCGCGACGCCGCCATCCCCTAAGGCGGCATATAGCACCGCGAGTTCTTGAGCGGTCAGCCCAGCGCCCCCAAGCGCGAGCGCTAATCCGGGCTCTTTGCTCGCGGCACCCGCAATCCGTGGATATGCACCAGACAGTGTCAATGCCGCCGCAAAGCGTTGTGGGCCGATCCGATCTAATGCGAGCACGGCAGGCACATTCAACGAATGCTGCAACGCCTCCGAGACACGAACATCGCCTCGAAACAAACGGTCAAAATTCTCTGGCTGATACGCGGCAAAGCGCTTTGGCAGATCCGCAATTCGCGTCGACGGGGCAGCGCTTCCATCATCAAAGGCGAGTGCGTAAATAAACGGTTTGAGCGTCGACCCCGGTGATCTAGGTTGATGGGTTAGGTCGAGCCAGCCACCGGGACGATTTCGATCCGCGGACCCAACCGCGGCTCGCACAGCACGCGTCGCGGAATCGATCACTAAGATCGAGACTTGGACATCTGCTTCAAGATCTTCAACATGGCGTCTCGCGAGTCGCTCAAGGTCAGCTTGTAAGCCAGCATCAAGCGTTGAGCGAACGTCACGGCTGCGATCGCCGGCCGCGTTTCCGGCTGCATGCCAAGCACGGTCGGGAAACGCATATCGTTGGTTTGGGAGTTTCGCCGTTTGCGCATCTTTTGCCCGTTGCGGCGTAAAGTATCCAAGCCTTTGCAGCTTTGCGACGATCACATCGCGCCCCTGCTTGGCGCCATCGGGCCTTAAGTCAGGGCGTCGCCCTTCTGGTGATTGCGGCAATGCAATCAGCAAAGCGATTTGATCATCAGATAAGCGATCAGGAGCGCGTCCGAAATAGCGCCAACTTGCAGCGCGTATCCCCTCAAGGTTTCCGCCATAAGGCGCAAGGGTGAGATAAAGCTCGAGGATCTCTTGTTTGGACAATCGCCATTCCAATTGATGAGCGCGCCATATCTCGGCAAGCTTTGCATCAATCGTTCGGTTTGGACGCGGTTCGAGCAAACGCGCCGTTTGCATCGTGATCGTCGATCCACCGGACACCACGCGCCCGGCGCTCACTGAGCTGACCACGGCCCGCACCATCCCGACCCAGTCTGTGCCGCCATGCGACCAGAAGCGCTGATCTTCGACCTCAATCAGAGCTTCAAGAAACACCGGATCGATGTCATCCAAATCGGCTGCAAACCGCCATGTCCCATTTGGCAATGGGATCGCGCGCAAGGGACGATCGTCCCGATCCGTGATCATGATGGAGACTGCCTCGCCGTGCTCAATCGGCGGCGGGAAGACCTTATCTAGAATGAAGATGAAAGCGAGCGAAATGCCCAGGCAGATCGCCAGCCGCTTCAGCCAGATCATCGCGTTCCACCCGCTCCTGAAACAAGCGGCGCAATCGTGATCTCACTCGCTGCAGATCGGGCAAAAACATCCGGCCTGTACATGTCCTCAGCAACAGCTCCCGGCATCGTAAAGGTTCCAGGCGTTACGGCTCGAACCACGTAGGCCAAAGTCCGGTCGTCACTCACCACATCGATCGCGGCGACAAACCGATCATCTCGTGCCTCAGCGGTTTCAGCCTGATCAATCTCGCCGACCCAAGCGAACGCCCCATCCGTCCCATACTCGCGGCTGCCATCAGCTGGACGAAGAACGGTTTCAATCTCAAGTCCAGCCGGGAGCAGGTCTGCAACAATCACTGGATTGTTTCGACGCTCGCGCGGTGAGAGGGTCAGCGTGACGACGAATTGGTCGCCTTGGGTAATATCAGACAGATCAACCCGCCCGCCTTGCATGGTCCTGATGCGTTTGCTGACGGAGAGGCGTTCGCTTGCTGGGCGCGGCGCCGCTTTTGGCGATCCTGTCACCATAACGGTCCGGAAGACCGGTGAAGAGCCGCGGCGTAGCCTGAAGCTGACACCGCGTTCGACTTGATCAGGTGTCACAAAATAGCGGCGATCATTGTCGCTACTCCGGCCAAGGCCATCAACATCGAGGCGCAAACCATCTTCTTGCGCCAAGCTGCCAACCGCGAGCAACATGAATGCTTTCTCCTGCGTCGTCAGTCGGTCTGGCTCGGGTGTGTCCTCACCCAGCCGTTCCGCAATTCGTGACACATGGTCATTCAGTCCAGCTTCTGCAGCTAAAGCAAGGACGCCCGCAATATCGCGCAAAGGTGTCTGATAATAGTCGCCATTATTCTCAAACCCAAGCGCCGCCTCTGCCGCGTTGAACGCGCTGAAGGCTCGCGAGCGGTCGCCCATATAGAACAAAGCCGCTCCCAAATGCGCTTTTGCGAGCGGCGACTGCATGTCATCAAGCTCACGATCATGCAGATAGCGAAGACGTGATACATCTGCGCGTCCCGCACGGGCCAAGACATAGAGCCCGTATGGCGCGGCCCGTTGCATCAGCTTGCGTTCTGTATCGTCGTGATAGCGGCTTTCGTAGACATCCGTCTGATAGCCGTATACGCGCCACGCATCGCCTTGCGAAATCGTTCGGAGCGACTGATAGGCCCGGTCTAATGCCGCTTGAGGCACTTCGTAGCCTTGTTCCTTTGCACGGTAGAGGAAATCGGTCGTATACGCGCCGAGCCACGGCGAAGCATAGCCGTCGCCAGCCCGCCAAAGGCCAAATGCGCCATTGTCGCTCTGACGATTGAGCACACGCGAAATCGCCACTTGCACGCGATCGCGCGCAACCGGTTGAGTGTCCTGCGCGCCATCTTCAATCAATTGTTCTGCGTAGATCAGAGGCAGCGCACGACTGATCGTCTGTTCGGTGCAGCCATACGGGTACCGCGCGAGCGAATTGTACAGCGCATGTGAGTCGACCGGCAGTCCCGAGAAGCTCACCGTCATCCGCGCCGTGCCAGGCACAAACGGATCGAACAAGCTTGTCTCCGGTGCATAGGTTTGATCTTCTTGCATGAGCGTTCGGTCAATTGTGGTGACCGGTAAGAATGCAGAGCGGGTTTCAATTTGATAGGCGCGCTCGACTGAATAATTCTCAGGTCCGGTGACGCTTAGGCGGAGGTCAGAAATACCTGCGCTATCGGCGACGAACCGCACGCTTTGATCTGAACGTGTCCCGCTCGGGATGCTTTTCACGAGCTCCCCAGATGCGACGCTGATTGCGCCAGAGGCGTTTAAGTTGGCATTGAACTCACCTTCACTGAGCTCGACATTATCAATGCTAACGGTCGCGACCGCTTCATCTCCAGGCGCCATGAAGCGCGGCAAGATGAGATCGACCGGCGCCTCTCGCCGGACCGTTAGCGGGCGATCCGATGCGCCGAGACCGGTCTCCGACCACGCCACAGCCATCAGCCGTAGCTCGCCATTGAACTCAGGAATATCAAACTCGATTTCGGCTTCGCCGCCGCGGCCGATTTCGACCACGCCGCTGAACATGGCGACGGTCTGAGTTGGGACAACCGACAAGCCTTCACCGCCAAGTTGGTCGCCGCCCGTTCTCACTTCGGCTGGCAAACCGAGGTTTGGATCAAGCAACCGACCATAATCGTCATACAGTGAAACGCCCAAGGCTTTCTTCCCGAAATACCATTTGGTCGGATCAGGGCTGCTGAACTTGGTCAGTTGCAGAATGCCTTCATCGACAGCTGCCAGGGTCACGAAAGCCTTCTCGCGCGGCCCTCCAGCGACGGCCACGGTGATGGTCTCAGCTTGACCTGGCCGGATCAATTCCGGCGCCTCGATATCAACATCGAATGTGCGTGTGTCCATGTTCACCGGCACGTAGCCAACGCCCACCGCTCGGCGGGGCTTGGACTGAACGACGGGATCGCGCGGGGTATAGACATTGACCATGACATAGGCGCCCTCGCCCCAATCATCTGACACGGGCAGCGTGATAGAGGTCCCGGAGGCTTGGACCTGGCGGGTCTCCATTGATAGGATTCGATCCGTCGCGACGACGATTTGTGCTTCACCATCATATGGCGGCACGATTGTCAGCGCCGCGGGGCGGCCAGAGACGATCTGCTGTTCCTCGACCACGACTTGAACGCGATCAGGCGCTTCTACACCATCGTCAGAGACATTTCCGCCCCATCCGACATAAAAGGCGCGGCTCGCACGCGATCCGTCTTCCGCTTCAATCACCAATTCATGAGCGCCCCAACCCAGCCCTGAAACCGTGATCATCCCAGCGCCGTTTTGGGTGCGAAGACCGCCTTCGTTGACCGTCTGGACCGTCCGCGACCGTCGCCACTTCCAACGACCGTCTTCACGGTACCAGTCATAGTGATAATCGATTTCGAGAATTTTCCAGCGCAGGTCCTCAACACGGCCTTCGCCGTCGGCAGCGAGGGCTGCGATTTCAAACGTCCCCTCCTCACCGATCCCCAAACGACGCTCGAAGCTTGGTTTCACCCCGAGATAAAGATCTTTGGCGCGATACGGGATGCGAAGGCTGTCTGAGACCGCACGTCCACCGGGCTCAAGCACATTTACAACCGCATTGAGGCGCAGCGGGATATCCGCGCCACGACCGCGATTTTCCGGTGCGAGGCGAACTGTGGCCAGGCCCACGCCGTCTGTGATCTGGTCCGGCAAATCGATGATTTGCTCCCGGAAGCTGCTATCATGCGGCCCCCAGGAGAACCCATCATATCCAAATGGGTTCGGGTCGGCTTCCACACGGGCTTGCGACAAGACTGTCAGCGCCGCCCCAGGCGCGCCATAAAGAAAACGCGCAGACACATCGATATCGCGAGCATCATCGCCTGGAAGGAACGGCGCATCTTCAGCCTCGAGGTCAACGGCAATGCGTTGGGGCACAAAGTCTTCAACCGAGTAGGACACACTGCCCACCGTTCCCAAACCATCGATTTGCACCACACTGCGCCACATGCCGCGGGCCGCGCCGCGCGGCAATTCAATATTGCGCTGAAGCGTACCAGCTTCTTCGACGGCAAACCGGATGCGGAAGGCTTCCATTCCATTTGGGCGATATGTGATCAGTGTCCCATTCCGTTCCGTCACTGCCCGGCCCGCGCGATCGCGCATCATGGCGGTGAGGTTGACGGTTTCACCCGGCCGGTAAATTCCGCGCTCGGTGTAGAGGTAAGCATCCACGTCGCCTGGCGTGACGCGCCCCGCGATATCGAGTTCTGACATATCAACCGGGGCGCGCGTGAGATCCAAAACAGCCGTGTCGCCTTTCAGACCAGAGGCAAGCACGATTTTGGGTGACAGATTTCCTGTGCCGGCGAGAAGTTCTGGATTGAACGAGACGCGCCCATCAACGCCAGTCGCGGCTTCTGCCAGAACCTCATTGTTGCGGGCAATCAACTGCACCGTCGTGTTCGGCATAACCCGTCCGTCTTGTAGCGAGCGCAACGTGACCTCAAGACCAGATTGACTGCGATAAGCCGTTAGCGCGAGATCGGTGAGCATGACCCACCGTTTGGCAGATGCTGGCGGCCCCTCATAGCGATCGAGCTCTATCGCATCGGTCAGCTCGATAAAGTAGGCCCCCGGCTCCAGCGTTCCGATCACATCTGGTAGCGGAAAGACCGTTACAACCGGCGCGTTTTTAATGTTTTGAATGTCCATCGTTCCCGACCAGACGTCGGACGACAGATCACTTGGGTTTTCATCACCATAGACATAGGAATATCGGCCTTGTTGGCTTTCAGTCCCTTTATTGATGGATTTAAACGCAAGCGCGCGATCATTGACGCGAGAAACTTTGACTTTGACCCGCTCGACATTGACAGTCTCAATCGCCAAACCGTCTGCGTCTTCGCGCGGAAGGATGACACCCGATCCGCTAAATCCAACATAAGGTGGACGATCTTCAAAGCTGATTTGGACGGTTTCTTCGCGGCCAAGCTCGTCGCCATTTTCGGATGGAAACCCTTCCGTTAGTGTCAGGGTATAGGACGCGGCAAAGCTTAGACCGTTTAAGCAAAGTTGCTCACCGTTGATACTATAGGCGACTTCAACGTCGCCATCGAGCGGTGCGTAAATCGAATAGTCGACATCGGCGTCCAGCGGTTCTGAAAAGACAAGGCACGCTTTGGGCAGACTATCGCTCGTGTCTGGCGCATACCGCACATAAGAGAAGCGAGAGGCATCTTGCGATTGTGCGAGTCTTTGGCGTTCTCGCTCGCGTCGATCAGCGGCCACTTGCGCCGAGCGAGACCGTTCAACGACTTGACCTTCGGCTTCTTCAGGCGGCGGTGGGATTTCATCTGTGGTCGTGTTTCCACCTCCGCAGGCCGCCAGTGCAAAAATCAATGCCCCGAGCAGACTGCTGCGAACCCCAGATGTCCGACCGCTCATGATGCGTTCCCTTCCTCTATTTCGTCATAACCTTTACACGGCTTCGGCTTGCCGCCAACAGGGCGGAATAAAGACTTTTCTGCCATGATTGGTGTGGAGACGGATCGATTGAAACACATTGATGTCCTAGTTCTTGGGGGTGGTGCTGCCGGTTTGTTTTGCGGCGCACGCGCTGCGCAGCGTGGTCGCTCAGTATGGGTGCTCGACCATTCGAAAAAGCCGGGAGAGAAAATTCGGATCTCTGGCGGTGGCCGCTGCAATTTCACCAATCTTGAGACTGCCCCTGAGCGCTTCATCTCCGAAAACCCTCACTTCGCAAAATCTGCGCTTGCCCGATACACGCCCTGGGACTTTTGCAGCCTGATGGCAGAGCACAACCTCACCTGGCATGAGAAAACGCTCGGTCAGTTATTCTGCGATCAGAAAAGCCGCGCGGTGATTGATATGCTCCTCACAGAACTTGAGGACGCTGGGGGGCAGCTCATGCTTGAGACGACGATCCATGGCATTGAGCCGATCGACGGCAAGTTTCTCATTCAAACCTCGCTCGGTGAAATTCAAGCCGAGAGTGTTGTGATCGCAACAGGCGGCTTATCCATCCCGAAAATCGGGGCATCTGGATTTGCTTATAAGATTGCCGAACAATTCGGGCATCGGATCATCCCGACACGCCCAGCTTTGGTGCCAATGACGTTTACCGATCAGCACAAGTCCGCATTCGCTGAGCTCTCAGGGGTTTCAATCCCGGTCGAAGCACACGCTCAATCAGGACCGAGTTTTGTTGAACAAATGCTGTTCACCCATCGTGGTTTGTCGGGTCCATCTGTGTTGCAAGTGTCGTCCTATTGGATGCAGGGCGAAGCCATTCAATTCGATCTTTTACCCGGTCAGAACGCGCTCACACTGATCAAGCAGGCAAAAGATCAGGCGCCGAAACAACCCGTCTCTCAGTTCTTGGCGCAAGTCTTCCCCGCGCGGTTTGCGAACTATTTCCAGGACGCTTTGGCATTGCCCAGCGGTGCACGACTGGCGGAGCTGTCCAATCATGCGGTCGATATGATGGCTCAGACATTAAAGTCCTGGTCACTCAAACCAGCGGGAACCGAGGGTTGGCGGACCGCAGAAGTCACAGCTGGCGGGGTAGCAACCGACGCTCTATCTTCCCGAACCATGGAAAGTCAGATTCAGCCCGGCCTCTTCTTTATCGGCGAATGCGTCGACGTCACAGGTTGGCTCGGAGGGTACAATTTCCAATGGGCGTGGGCCAGCGCTGCAGCAGCGGCGGAGGTTGCATGAACTGGCTGTGGACCGGGCTCGGATTTTTCTTTTTTGCAATCGGCGCCATCGGGATCGTACTGCCGTTGTGGCCGACGACGATCTTCTGGATAATCGCAGTCTTCTGCCTCGCTGAGTCGCATCCAAAGATACGAGATTGGATTTTTGCGCGCCCTGGCATTGGGCCGATCATTCAGGACTTTGTTGAACGCGGTGAAATAGGCCGCAAAGGGAAAATCGGGGCAATCGGGGGGATGCTGCTCGCTTGCGCGGTCAGTGGCTGGCTTTTGCGCTCATCAGCATTAGCGCTGTCCGTCCTTATTATCTCTATCGCGATCGGAATCGTGTTCGTCGCGACCCGGCCAAGCCCGGAAAGCGACGCGCGTTAGCCTGAAATCGGTTTCAAACCCGTTTTGAACCGCTTCCAATTATCGACATAGACCTGCGCGGAACCTTTGATCAGCATGATTTGAGCCTCGTTCAGCTCTTTTACGACTTTACCGGGCGCGCCCATCACAAGGGAATTGTCCGGAATGACTTTACCCTCTGGAATTAGAGCATGGGCGCCGATGATGCAGTTTTTGCCGATCACAGCACGGTTAAGAATGGTCGAGCCAATCCCAATCAGGGTCTCATCGCCAATCGTACAGCCATGCAGCATCACCATATGCCCGACCGTGACATCCTTCCCAATATTAAGCGGACAGCCAATATCTGTATGCAGGACGCTGCCATCTTGAATATTGGAATTTTCGCCAACGGTGATTGGGTCATTGTCGCCGCGTAGGACCGCGTTGAACCAAACCGATGCGTTTTCTTTGAGAATCACATTGCCCAGGACTGATGCATTGTCAGCCACCCAATAATTGCCCGTCTGCGGAACAGTTGGGCAAACTCCGTCAAATTCGTATAAGGCCATGTCTTCCTCCACAAATATTTTATTTCGAGCGCGGATTATCGCTGTCACACTCGGTTAACCCTCTTAGTATGTAATTCAAGATAGAGATTCGGGAGGACGATTGCCGATGGTCCATAGGCCGTCTTTGCAAACACCACCGCCGGGAAGGAACGCGTGTTCTGGTCCGGACGCCCTACCCCTCTCTGTCGAGTCATCAACCGCTCTGCCTTTGGCACGGCGGTTTTTTTCTGCCTTCAACTCAATCCTTAAAGGAGATCCTCATGGGTAAACGCGCAGCCACGAAACGCCAGAAAGCTCAAGCCGCATTCGACGCTTCGAACTTCTTTGAACAAGGCGCTGCTCGCGAAACTCAACTCTATGCAATTCCAGGCGGAAATGGCTGGCATCCTGACGATGCCGATCATCCAAAACCGACGCCGCCCGCGCACGGAGCGCGAAACCAGCGCTATCAAAAGACGGTCAAACCGCGCTCTGAAAATCAAGCGCGGTTGCTTGAAGCCCTAGAAGACAAATCGCTTGTTTGCGCACTTGGACCTGCAGGAACTGGCAAAACCTATTTGGCGATCTGCAAAGCAGTTGAAGCCCTCCAGAAAGGCAAAGTCGCGCGGATCATTTTATCACGCCCCGCGGTAGAGGCGGGCGAGCAAATTGGCTTCTTGCCAGGCGCGATGGAAGATAAGCTCGCGCCCTATCTGCGGCCCTTATATGACGCGCTCTCTGACCGATTGAGCCCACAACAGCTCAAGCATATGATGGCAGAGGGTTTGATTGAGATTGCCCCGATCGGTTTCATGCGCGGGCGAACACTCAACAATGCCTTTGTCGTCATCGATGAAGCGCAAAACTGCACCTATACCCAGATCAAAATGCTGCTCACGCGCCTGGGTTGGCACTCCACAATGGTCGTCACAGGCGACCCCGCGCAAAGCGATCTCTTGCCCGAGCTTTCCGGTTTAGGAACGGCGGCTGAGCGCCTTGAAAAACTCTCCGGTGCGGCCGTCATCCGCCTGCAAGGACAAGACGTTGTGCGTCATCCCTTAGTCGCAGAGATGCTCGACGTTCTCTAGGTGAATTCAAATGCAAATAGAAAGCCCTAGCCGAGCGCTAGGGCTTTTTTGTTCGCAACCATAGAAAACTACTCGGCGCCGATGTCTTCGGCCAAGACCGTCATGTTCAGCGCATAGCTCGTTTCGCCATCATCGACGTCTTTATAAACAACCGCGAGGAACTCTGCTCCGAGGTAGACCTCGACGGAATCGTCGGTCTCTTTGCGCGCAATCAAACGCAGGCCAGGATTGAGTTTCTCTTTCAAATACGCCTCGAGGCGCAGGACTTCTTCGCGACCCATTTGTCACTCCTAAAACTTTCTCGCACCGACATAGCGATATGCGCTGCGCGTGCAAACCTGATCCGCAAAAAATGCTCAGGTGCACTGCATTTTATGCTGGGAGTTCTGGATTAGCTCGCAGCCTCCTCAGGAGGATTCACCAGCTTCCAAAGCGCACCGCAGCACCACCAAATGATCTCCACCACGATCCGCGCGATCAAGGTCATCAAGATTCCGAATATCGAGGACTCGTTGATGAAAACGCGCGTCACCGCGACGCCTTGTTCTCCAACATCCGGGTTCCGGATCATATCCAGATTGGCAATATAATTGGCGAAATCATTGACGCTGTTAAAGGCGCTCGGGATGAAAAAGACGCCAAGCATCATTAAAACCAGGACCATGAAAAAGGTCGCAATAATCTTTGCTGACGCATTCGACAGCGACCGGAACAGAATCCACATAACACTCACCCCTCATGATCTTGGTCAGGCGATCATAAGCGGATGACGCGATCAGGTAAAACGCAAATGTCTTATTCACCGCTCCAATTGGGCTTGCGCTTCTGCGCGAATGCGAGCGGGCCCTCAATGAAATCGGGACCTTTGACCATGCGCCCAATGGCATCGTACTTCTGAGAAAACGCGGTTTGGAAGTCAGCCGTATCGAGCCCCTTCATTGCCACTTCTTTGGTTGTTCGGACCGACGATGGTGAGCATTCCGCGATCATGCCTGCCCATTTCATAGCCGCGTCCATAAGCTCCGCTTGCGGCACCACATCGTTGACGAAGCCAAGCTCTTTGCCCTCTTCAGCGAAAACATGGCGGCCCGTGAGCATCATACCCATGGCGCGCTTCAACCCGATCTGACGCGGCAAGCGATGGAGCCCGCCGGCGAGCGCGGCGAGCCCGACTTTCGGCTCAGGCAGCGCAAACCGTGCATTGTCTGAGGCGATGATCAAGTCGCAGGCGAGCGCGATCTCAAAACCGCCGCCCATGGCGACGCCATTGACCGCAGCAATGACAGGTTTGAACAGATCATAGCGATTGGTGAGCCCCCCAAAACCGCTTGGGACAGGGAACATTTCGCCCCCCTCGGCTTGATAGCGCAGATCATTCCCGGCGCTAAACGCTCGGTCGCCTGCGCCTGTAATGATTGCCACCCAGAGATCTTTCTCCGTTGCAAATTTATCGAACACTTCGCCGAGATCGCGATTGGCCGGTGGATGCAGGGCGTTCATCTTTTCAGGCCGGTTGATCTCAACGATCAGGACATTGCCTTCGACTTTAGTGTTTACAAACTCGCTCTCAATCATAGTGACCTCCCTAGGCATCTTTGCCCGCTACGCTATGACTTGGTTAAACCGAATCAAGGATGACGTGGCGACATGTCGGACAGAAACGCGCTTGATCTTTCTTCAGTCGATCCGCCGATTTGGCGGGTTATGGTCGATAAGGCTGTTTATGGGCCTTATACGCTCGGCCAAATGAAAGCGTTTGCCGAAGAAGGTCGCCTCGCAGACATGTCTATGGTCGCGGCTGGTGATGGCGGCGCGTTTAAGAATGCGTTTGAACATCCTGAGCTGAGACCGCTTATCCCGGGACGCGCAGAAGCGCCCAAAGCAGACGCGCAAATCACGCCCTCCAACTTTTTCATCACCATACAAAGTGATGCCGATGGGCGCCGGGCAGTAATTTCACTTTTGAATACGACCGGGCGATTTGCCGAGCTGATGCCCGGCAGTTTCATCCTGAATGCGACCGTTAGCGTGACCGCGCTGCGCGAGAAACTCTCCACGGTTCTCGCCGAGCGCGGGCGTTTTGTGATTGCCAATGCGAGCACAGGGCAACTCGCCTGGATGGGCCTGAAAGATGAGGCTGGTGGCTATGCGAAAACGGTCTGGAAACGCGACCCTTAAGCCGCGATCTCGACGTCTACCGGTGCCATAGGCGCTTTGCCTCGGATCATGTCAGCGGCTTTCTCAGCCAACATAATCGTTGGCGCATTTGTGTTGCCACCAATTAGGGTTGGCATCACCGAAGCATCGATCACCCGCAGCCCTTCGACGCCGCGTACGCGTAATTCGCCATCCACAGGATCTTCATCTCGGATCCCCATCGCAACGGTTCCCACCGGGTGGTAGATGGTCTCTCCATACTCCCGAATATAGGCGTCAATCTGCTCGTCTGTTTGAACCTCTTGTCCAGGCAGCGCCTCTGTCCCTCGCAATGGAGACAATGCGTTCTGGCCAGCAATATCGCGCATCATTTTCACCGACTCTCGCATGGTGATACGATCAGTTTCGGTCGCGAGATAGTTTGGATCAATCGCCGGATGCTCGAACGGATCATTTGATTGGATCATAACAGTCCCACGACTCTCCGGCCGCAACTGGCAGGAATGGATGGTGAAGCCATCACGTTTGTAATCGTAATTTCCATGATCGCGCATCATCGCATTCACGAGATGCAGCTGAAGATCAGGACGATCCAAGCCTTCGCGGGATTTCAGAAACGCCCCCGCTTGTAGGAAATTGTCAGCCCCCGCCCCTGATTTCGTCATCAGATATTTCAGCGCCACGAAAATCTTCTTGATCCCAGCTTGTCTGGAATAGGCAGACTCTTTCTGTGTCATCTCATGGATCACCGTGACGTCGAGATGGTCCTGCAAATTCGCGCCAACATTCTTGCTATCGACGACACTGGTTACGCCATGCTTGCGGATTTCATCCGCTGGGCCGATGCCGGAGAGTTGTAAGATTTGCGGCGATTGGACTGCACCCGCGCACAGAATGACTTCTTGCTCTGCATGAATGGTTTCAGGCTCGGCGCCTTTTTTGGCGACGACATCGACGCCATAGGCTTTACCGCCTCTGAAAACGACTTTTGAAACAAGTGCCGTTGACATAATCGTGAGGTTGGGTCGTTGGGCTTGGATCGGGCGAAGATAGGCAAAAGAGGCACTCCATCGCTCGCCGTCGTGCATGGTGCGTTGATAAGGGCCAAAGCCCTCTTGCTGCGGCCCATTGAAATCCTTGGTTTCTGGGTATCCAGCTTCCACCCCGGCACGGACAAACATGTCATACAACATGTCTTCCATTGGGCTTTCACTAACATGCAGTGGGCCGTCATCGCCGTGGAAATCGTTCGCGCCGCCTTCATAGGTTTCGGACTTCCGGAAGTAAGGCAGGACATCGGAATACCCCCAACCGGTTAGTCCCGATTGACGCCATTGATCATAGTCGCGGGCATGGCCTCGGATGTAAATCATGCCGTTAATTGAGGATGATCCGCCCCATCCGCGTCCGCGCGGCCAATACAGCTTACGTCCATCCATGTGGGTTTGCGGCGTGGTCCAAAACCCCCAATTATGTGGGTTCTCGTCTTTGATAAGTCCGCCAACCCCTGCTGGCATCCGAATCAAGAGCGACGTGTCCTTTTTGCCCGCTTCGATCAAACACACGGTGATATTGGGATCTTCGCTTAATCGATTGGCTAAGACGCAACCTGCACTTCCAGCGCCTACAATGATGTAATCAAACCCTTTTTTGTCTGCCATACAACCTTCCCCAATACCTCTACTTTATCTGTCAACACTGACAGGTGTCTGAATTTATCAACCATTTGTGAACCCCAACTTCTTATTGTCAATCTGATCAACTCTGTGCGGTCGTCGCACCCAGCCGAGAAACACGATGAGTTTACCCCTCCCGAAACAAGAATCTGCGCGGGCGCGTCTGCTGACGAAGCCAGATCGCAGACGTCACCAAAGGGTGGAGCTTACGCTTGGGGGGCGGTTCTTGTACAACGGCACAGATCACACGTTCCTCACCGACAACATTTCTTGCGGCAGCGCACATTTGGAAGCGGCCTGTGTGCCGCCGATCGGAACAAAGATCGTCTGTTACTTCGATGATCTAGGCCGCGTGGCCGCAGAGGTGAAACGCATCACCGAAAAAGGGTTTGCGATTCAATTTAACTCGCCCAAACACAAGACGGACAAACTGGCAGATCGTCTGGTTTGGTTGTTGAACCACAAAAAGTACGAACTTGAAGATGAGCGCACGACCCCACGCAAGGACACGATTGGACCGGCGCTTGTGGCCCGCAGCAATGGGACAAAAATTCAATGCCGCGTGATTGATATTTCTCTATCCGGCGCTGCGTTCGAATTCGATGGCCCGGTGCCTATTGTCGGGGAAATGGTCCGCGTTGGCACCCTCAAAGGTGAAGTCGTACGTGCCCGGACTGGCGAATTCGCGATCAGGTTTTTGCACGCCAAGAAACGCTGAGTTCACCAAGCTTTGACTTGAAGTCTGCCGGAAAAGGCTCCATTTCATACGAATAGCCGAGCGGAGGATGCAGGCGATGGACGATAATCCTGACATTGGCGCGCCGCCACCCGTTTGGACCAGGCTACGCTTTGAAGCCCGCGCCGCAGCGTCTGATGAGCCGACCATGGCCAGCTATATTGATGCCGCCATACTCAGTCACGAAACCATCTGTCAGGCCCTTGCTTTTCATCTCGCTGAAAAACTCGCAGGCCCAGAAATGGGGGCGCAGCAAGTTCGCCAAGTGATCGCAAATGCGTATGATTCAAATCACGCATTGGTTGAGGCAGCCGAAGCTGACATGCAAGCCACGCTTGAGCGCGATCCCGCCTGCCGCGGTATGTTGCAGCCCTTTTTGTTTTTCAAAGGCTTCTTGGCGCTGCAAACGCACCGGATCGCAAACCACTTGTGGAAGCAAGGCCGTGAAACCCTCGCGTTTCATTTCCAGTCGCGCGCCAGTGAGCTGTTTGCGGTCGATATCCATCCTGCAGCGACCATCGGCAAGGGTGTGATGCTCGACCACGCCACAGATATCACGATCGGTGAAACAGCGATTGTGGGCGATAATTGTTCGCTTCTCCATGGAGTGACGCTCGGCGGCACCGGCAAAGAAGTTGGCGATCGTCATCCGAAAATCGGCAATGGCGTATTGCTCTCAGTCGGGGCGAAAGTGCTCGGCAATATTCGAATTGGCGATGAAGCCAAAGTTGCGGCCGGGTCCGTGGTGCTCAAAGACGTCCCAGACCAATGCACGGTTGCAGGTGTCCCGGCCAAACAGGTCGGCGGTCCCTGCTGTGAGCCTGCACGGAGCATGGACCAAGCCATCCCAGACGATGTCGCGAAATAGCTAGACGCGATTGCCTTTGATCTTATTGCAGTTTGCGTGCGCTAGCTGAAGGTTTTCAAGCTGATCTGCACCGCCTTTGGAGATCGGCACGATATGATCGATCGTCGCGCGGCGCTTGGCCCAAATTCGGGCATGCGCAGCTTCGAAGCGATTTTGTAACATCGGTTCACCACAAAGCGCACACCGTCCAGCTTGCGCTTTCCACAAGCTTGAAAGCCTCGGATCGTCACGTAACCGAAAAGGCTGGCTCAAAACGGGATCAGCAATATGAAGCGCGGAATGAGCCAATCGCGCAAAAATGGGATCATCAATGCGATGACCAGGACGGAGAGATCTAAATTACCGATCGGTGGAATGATGCGCCGGATCGGGCGCGCCACCGGCTCGATAATCGAGTACAAGAACTGATAAATCGACCGAACGGTTTGATTTCGATTGTCGACCACACCGCCCATCATGAGCCATCCGAGAATGACATAGACCAGCAGAGCAATGAAATAGATCGATAGGATCGGGGAAATGAAATAGCCGTGAATGGCGGCGAGCAGACTTTGCAAAGCTCAGACTCCGTTATCGTTTCCGTTCAGGTAGAGTGCTTCCGACTTTGCCGCAAGGCGCGAGCTAATCTGCATTGCGGAAGCGCCTTGATTGAGCGCCAACCATCGCGCGTCCAATTGGCTCGGGCAAAAGCCGACTGAGCGTTGCCAGCCCCTTATTGACGGCCCCTGGCACCACCACCGGGTGCCCCGCTTCGCAGGCGTCAATCCCCGCCTCGACAACCGGCGCGGCTTCCATCCACATCCAATCCGGCATTTCATTGGTCTTTTCACGCGTGCCGTTTACATCGTGGAACTCAGACCAGGTGAACCCGGGGCAAAGGGCTGTACAATGTACATTCTGATGCCCTGCAGCTTTAGCCTCTGCGTTGATGCTCTCAGAGAACTTAATCATTCCGGATTTTACGCTGGCATAAAGCGTATGCCCATTTGATCCGGGGGTGTATCCGGCGAGGGACGCGACATTGATGATCCGACCAAATCCACGCTCTGCCATACCAGGCAGGACTTTATGCGTCAGCTCTATCGGCGCTGTGTACAGCACACGCAAGAATGCGGCTTGGTCTTTCCATTTCGTGTTGAAAAATGTGCCGGGCAAACCGTAGCCGGCATTGTTCACGACGCCGTCGACGTCTCGGCCAGCTTCACCAATCTCTTTCAAGATCGTGTCGACACTATTGGCCCGTGCGAGGTCTTGCGAGATAACGATCGTGGCGATCTTGTATTTTTCTTCCAAATCGCGCGCGAGCTTTTCCAGACGGTCCGCGCGGCGGGCGGTCAGTGCAATGTCCCAGCCAAGCGCGGCATACTGCTTGGCAAACTCTTCACCGATGCCAGCGGATGCGCCAGTGATGAGCATCAATTTTCGGGTCGACATATTATTCTCCTAAGCGTCTTTTCGCCAAACGCGGATTTTGGTTAGAAATGCAAGGTTCTGACGCTCTGCGGTTAGCCCAGCTTTGATCATGTGGGGATCAAACGCCCATCCCAAATAGCCCTTATAGTAAGGCTCGTGGAAGCCTTCAGGGAAGTATTCCAAGAACCCATCCAGGCCTTCATTATCGCCAAACTGTAGACTGTCAGCAACAATGAACGTGCCGCCTGGTTTTAGCACGCGCGCCGCCTCCGCAATGACTTGCGGACGCACACGCGGTGGCAATTCGTGAAACAAATAGACGGAGACCAAATGGTCGAACTGCTCCGCTTCAAATGGCAGCGCTTCGGCTTGGCCCTCGACCACATCGACTTGCGGCCATCGACGAACCATATCGCGGGCCGCTTGCGCGTAGGGCGGCGACAAATCCAGTCCGGTGAGTTGCAGCTTCGGCATCGCAGACAGGATCTGCGTCATAAAACGACCCGTCCCGCTTGCTAAGTCTAATACACGGACTTTGCGCTGATCATGGCCATCAATTTCCTTCGCCAACTCCGCCAGAGCACCGCGCCGCATAGCCCCCGCAGCACCGGTGAAAAGCGCCTCGACTTGATGATCATAAATTTCGGCGCTGTCCTCACTCAACCAACCATCGGTCTGATAATGGAAGTTTTGGCGATAATATGCTGGAAAGCGCTTTGGGTCCGCGGCGTCTGATTGTCTGACTTCGGTGCCATCACGATCCAAACGACGGCGATCAACCTCGGAGACATCATCGAGGAACCGACGCGCTCGATTGATGGTTTTTGGCAAATCGCGCAGCCGAAGCTCTCGATCTACAGGGTCAGGATAAATTCCGGCTTCTACATTCGCCCGGTCCTGCCGGAACAAATCAAAATAGGCCCGGCGAAGTTCTTTAAGGACCGGCTTGTTTTGCGGTTTAAAGATGGGTTCCCCCGGCCGGTTAAAGCCTGCCGAGCGGCGCCGCGCCAGTGCATATTGTCCGCCATACCAGGCCGTTCGGAGGCCTTGCGCCGCAGTATATCGCGCGCGACCAGCTGTCTTTTTCGCATCATCCAGTAATCCCATAGGTCTTACATGGCGTCGAAGCCTGTCATCGTCCAGAGGCCAGATTGTCTCCGCCTTCAGCTTCCATTCAGATTGGTTCAGGCAGCTATCTTGCAATATGGGACAGCTGAGGGCGGATGACCCTCAACCACTAGGAGATCTGCCAATGATCCGAACGAGCTTGTTTATTGCGGCCAGCACACTGTGCTTGGCGCCCGCTGCCAACGCAGATCATGAGCGACATGGCGGGTATTACGGCCCGCAACCAACCATCGCGAGCGCTGCATGCGAACGTCAGCGCAGCAATGATCGCGTCGCTGGCGGCGTGGTCGGTGCTGTGGCGGGTGGCCTAATTGGCGCGGCAATTGGCGGTGAGCTTGAACCCGATAATGGGTTCAACCGCTATCGCGGGTATCGAGGGTACCGAGGCTATCATGGCTATCGGGGGTATCGCCGCGGGCCACGCGGATTTTATCACGATCGCGGCGATGACGGTGCTGAGATTGCCGGTGCTGTGATTGGCGGCCTGTTGGGCGCAGCTGTTGGCAGTGAGCTTGCCAGCGATTCTACAAATTGTGCGCGCACTTATAGCTATGGCAATGAGCGATGGGGCAATGAATACGCGCCAACGCGTTCGCCGATAGGGCCCGCTTGGGACAATCCTGAGCGTCAGCAGTCTTTGCCGGTGAACGCCACAGCGCCTGCCTATCCGAGCACGCCAGCTTATCCAAGTACGCCGGCCTATCCAACAGAGCCGGATGGTGATCTCGCCGGTGCACCAGACCCTGCACCGATCGCTGCCGGCGAGTGCACAACCGTCAGGCGCGAGACCCGTTTGCCCGATGGAACAATCATCCGTGAACCTGTTGAAGTCTGCCAAACCGAGGACGGACGCTGGCAAATGCCTGAGGTCATCCCGGACTATTAGTGAAATCAACGGCAGACATCAAAAACACAGATAGGGGAAGTTCCGCACTTCCCCTCTTTTTTTGTCAGGCGTATGAGAGCGCCATGACTGAATTTTTCAAACCCATCTCTTTCGATTTGTGGCCGCGCGAAAAAGCTGCCTTTTCGTCCGCGCTTGGGCGCTCGTTCCGCGAAACCGGATTCGCTGTGATCAGCGATCACCCGATCCCGCAAAGCGTCATTGATCGCGCTGTGAACGCCTCAAAAGCCTTCTTCGCGCTGCCGGAGAACACGAAAGAAAAGTATCATGATGCCGCAGGCGGTCGCCAACGAGGGTACACGCCCTTCGCGACCGAGAATGCCAAAGGTGCAAAAGCAGCCGACCTGAAAGAGTTTTGGCACACAGGCCGCGCCCTGCCTGATGGCAGCCCTTATAAGGCGACGATGAAGGACACCCCTGATGTCCCTGAAGTTGTAGAATTCGACGAAGCGACGCGCGCCTTCTACGAAGCCATGGATGCGTTCGGCGCCCAGCTTTTGCACGCCGTCGCTCTGCACCTCGGCCTGCCTGAGACCTGGTTTGATAGCAAAGTCCAATATGGAAACTCAATCCTTCGCTTGTTGCACTATCCGCCCCAGGAAAACCCACCGGCAAAAGGCACGGTACGAGCGGGCGCGCATGAAGACATAAACGTCATCACGCTCTTGCTGGGCGCGGAAGAAGCCGGATTGCAAGCACTGCATCGCTCAGGCGAATGGCTCGATGTGAACCCGCCTGCAGGATCCTTGGTCATCAATTGTGGGGATATGTTGCAGCGCCTGACCGGCGGAATCCTGCCCTCGACAACCCACCGCGTGCTCAATCCGTCACCGGAGCGATCAAAGTTCCCCCGATACTCGACGCCGTTCTTCCTACATTTCAATCAGGATGTGCTGATCGAAGCGCTGCCACAATGCGTTGAGGAAGGTGGAACACCGGAACCGGCCATCACCGCTCAAGACTATTTGATGGAACGGTTGCAAGAGATTGGCCTGGTACGCTCTTAATCCGCGCGCGCTTGCTGCTTTAGCCAGTCGTCACGCGTGACTTCCCAGACCCGGGATCGACGCTCGCTCCCATCAGGACGTTGATTGGTAATTTCGCCTTTCTGGATGAGGCCAAGACCATCCAACATTCGCGCTGTACGGATATTGTCTAATGCGCCAGTTGCGACGATGAGGTTCAGGTGCAGGGTTTCGAACATCCAGGTAAACGTTCGCTTTGCTCCAGCAATACCCGCGCGCTTGCCTTGTTGGTCTTGTCGAAGCGCACCGCCGAGATCCCCCGCCCCAAACTCCGGCCAAAAATCGAACTCCGAATATCCCAAAACGCGAGCGTCGTGATCCAATCGCAAAAACAGAAGCCCCTCGCCCGCTGCGCGCGCGACTAGCTTGCGTTCAATGAAAGCTCTTACACTTGTTTGGGTCAGGGGACGCGGAAGATTGTAGATCGGGCCGTGAATGGCGGGATCGCTTAGAAACTCGAACAGGGCCGATGCGTCATCGGGTGTCGCGAGGCGACTTGGGGATGTCTCGAATGCAATGCCGGCCGCGCCGCGAACCGCATCGCGGATCTTTTGTTCGCGAATCGATGAGACACGGTTGCGGGTGAGCGGGAGCTCGCTCATTCATATTCACCGAGCAGACGACACAGCTCGTCGAACACCCCTTCATCATCGGCTTCTTCGTACCACAAGACATGCCCATCCTCACAAAAATGGGGAATGGTGCGACCAATATGCTGACCCGGCTCAGTAACGACCTCGACCCGAGCATAACGACCTTTAAAGAGATCCGGCCGCGTGACCGCGATGATCGTACTCGGATCGTGAAGCGGTGCATCTCGATGACCTTTTGCCGAGAACTCGAGACTGCTTGAGGCTTGCAACAGATCGCCAGCAATCGCCGCTTGTGTGGTCTCAACCCCACGAACAGCCTTGATCCGTTCAGCCGTCGCCCGCACAAAATGGGTAACGTCGAGGCTCAAGCATCGAATGGGTATGCCAGACTCAAACACCGTGGCCGCTGCATGAGGGTCGGCGTACACGTTGAATTCCGCATACGGAGTGATATTGCCGCCTTCCTTATCCGCCCCGCCCATTAAGACGATCTCAGCGATCCCATCGACAACATCCGGGGAGTCATCGAGCGCCAAAGCAAGGTTGGTCATTGGCCCTGTGACAATCATTGTAATCGGTGCGTTCTTTGCAGAGCGGCAACTGCGCACAATCATTTCAACGGCATGTGCTTCAGACTGGTCGAAGCGCGGCGCAGGAAAATCAATATCGCCAAGACCCGTCGTGCCATGAAAGTCTTCTGCCGTCACAGGATCGCGCACCATAGGACGCGGCGCACCTGCATGTATGGGCACGCGTGAGTCGAGACCGGCCGCTTCTCGAATGATTTGGGCGTTCAGCGCGGTTTGAGGGCCGGTCACGTTTCCGGCCACTGTAGTCACCGCAAGAACATCGATATCCGCCGCTCCAAACGCAGCGAGGAGCGCAACAGCATCATCCAACCCTGGATCACAATCGATAATCACGCGTCTCATGCAAACGGGTCTGCGCTTTCAAAATCACCTTTGCAAGTCTTGAAAGCGTATCGCCACTCGCTAAACCTGACGTGAAACTGAAAACAAACAAAGGAGCGGGCGGATGACAACGCGCATCGTGGATTACGAACAAGGCGGTCAAACCTATGAAGGATTTTTGGCAATGCCTGAAGGCCCCCCGAAAGGCGTAGTACTCGTCGCTCATGCCTGGGGTGGGCAGTCGGAGTTTGAACAAAACAAAGCAAAACTCATGGCGGAGTGGGGATATGCCGGGTTCGCGATTGATGTGTATGGCAAAGGCAATCGCGGTGAAACGAACGAAGAGTGCGAAGCATTGATGATGCCACTCGCGTCAAACCGAGAAGAACTTCAATCCCGACTCGCCGCCGCTTTGGAAGTCGCCAAAAAAGAAGCCGGTACTGACAATGCTGCCGCCATCGGCTTTTGCTTTGGCGGGCTCAGCGTATTGGATATGGCGCGCAAGAACATGGCGGTCGCAGGGGTCGTGAGCTTCCATGGTTTGTTCGGTGCGCCCGGCAATACAGACGATAAGATTGGGCCGAAAGTGCTGGCGCTTCATGGCTGGGAAGACCCGATGGCGACGCCAGATGATGTTATGGATTTTTCACGCGAGATGACAGGCGCAGACGCCGATTGGCAGCTACATGCCTATGGCGCGATCATGCATGCATTCACCAATCCCGCCGCTGCAAACCCAGACTTTGGCACAGTCTATGATGCCGGAGCAGACCGACGCAGCTTCGCCGCGTGCCAGGATTTCCTCGCCGAAGTCCTCGGATAAATGACAGGACCAGCCGGTTTATCTTTGTCGCGGCGCAGCGTTTTGACGGCTTTGCCGGCAAGCACGCTCTTGCTGTCGAGCTGCGAGCAAACGCCCTCCGCACAGGCCCTCCTAGAGGGTTTGGTTTCCGCGCGTGAGCTTAATCGCGCGCCTGCCGCCGGCATTGTTGTGATGCGCGATAATATCGTCATCGCAAAAGCCAGCGCTGGGGATGCGGTTGTCGGCGAGCGTCCTTTCTCGCCGCGCACGGCCTTACGCGCTGCATCGATTTCAAAAGTCGCCGTGGCGCTGACCGCTGAGAAACTGCATCGCGACGGCGTGGTCGATATGGATAAAGGCGTTCGGACGTGGCTCCCCTTCTATCCGAGCGACACCGTTGCGGGTGAATCTGGGCCGACACTACGCGCCCTGCTCAGTCATACGGGCGGCATGAAAGACCCGGACGTCTATTGGATGCCTCTTCCTGGCTCAATTGAGTCGCTGCTGACCTATGATGCCTTTAAAGACTCAACTCAATTTGAATACTGCAACCTGGCCTATGGCGTGGTTGCCACGGCGCTCGAGGCGGCAACGCAAAGACGGTTCGACTGGCTTTCGAGAGATTTCGTGTTCAAACCGATGGGACTTGATGTTGGCTTTAATTGGTCTGGTGTGAGCCCGGAGAAGAAGCGTGCTGGCGCCACGCTCTATCGCGAGTTTGGCACCGGGTGGGCAGCTCAAACGGATGATCGGGACATGTTGCGAGACACCGAACCTTTCATCTTGAAGGACGACGGCGCAGACCTCAGAAATTATGCAATTGGAACGAACGGCACGCTGTTTTCACCGCAAGGTGGTTTGCGGGCAAGCCTAATTGATCTTGCGACGCTTGCTGCGCGTTTGAAATATGCACCGGAACTCACCCGCACCGTTTGGTCGCTCAACCAAACGGAGTCGAATGGCGTTCACGACCAACGCTATTTCACCAAATTCGGAACCGGCGTGCAGATCCACCCGGCCGAAGAGAGCCTTTGGCCCGGCTATGAATTGTGGGGCCACCCCGGCGAAGCTTATGGACTCTATTCAGGTGCTTGGTATGTGCCGGACTTAGAGATCAGTTTCGCCTATGCCGTCACCGGCACACCGAACGAGCCGCCACCACGCAGCACGCGTCATCCGTCATTGAATACGTTCACAGACGTTCTGATGGAGGCCGTGATCGCAGCTTATGAGGCGAGCCCCGCTGCCAGATAGAGCCCCGTCGCGAGAGTCCCGGCAACCAATGCATAAGGCAATTGCGTACGGACATGCTCCATATGATCACAGCCCGAGGCCAGTGAGGCGATGATTGTCGTATCGGAGATCGGAGAACAATGATCGCCAAACACTCCGCCGCCCATCACTGCAGCAACCGCTAAAGGTAGTGGAACCCCTGCGCCGACTGCCAGCGGGACGGCGACGGGAATGATAATCCCATACGTGCCCCAGCTTGTCCCAGCGGTGAAAGAGGTGACGCCTGCGGCCACAAAAAGCAGAGCTGGGATGACCCAAGGGGCTGGGAAGCTTGAGGCAATACTGGCAATGAACTCGCGCATGCCGACGGCGTTCAAACTTGCTCCCAGCACGAGGGCCATGAAGATCATTGTGACCGCGGGCAGCAAATCTCCCATGCCTTTAAAGCCGAGATCAACCAGCTCACCTTTGGCGCGTTTGGAATGCGCGAGACAGATAAAAGCCGCCGCAGTCGCCAGGATGACCGACCATAAGATCGCTTGCGAGCCCGAGCCTTGGCGAATGTCGCCATTGCCCGTCCAGATCATAAACGCAATTGTTCCGCCAATCATGATGATCAGAGGGATGGCCATATAGAGGGCGCGCGATGGTTCCGCAGGTGCTTCGTTGAACGGCCCTTTGACCACTGCTCGAGACGCACCGTTTCCTCCTGCCTCGATGGACGCGAGAGGTCCAAAAGTACGGTTCGAGAGAACCGTGAGGAACACAAAACCGATTGTGATCCACGCATAGAAATTTAGCGCGATCGTAGCCATCAAAACGCCGGTCGCGCCTTCAACCCCGTTCTCATTTAACAAGCCTAAAAGGTACGCGCCCCACCCGTTAAAAAGGATCAATATGCTGATCGGGGAACAGGTTGAGTCGATGATATAGGCGAGACGCTCGCGGCTGACCTTAAGCTTATCGAACAAAGGTCGACCCAAAATACCCGTGGTCAAAAGACTTATATTGGTTTCGACGAAAATCAGAACGCCGCAAATCGCGGTCACCAATCCAGCGCGGCGCGGCGTGGAGGCAAATCCGGAGTTCTGTAACCGGTCCACCATGGCGCTAATCCCGCCTGAGCGCTGCATGTAAACAATTAGCGCGCCGATGATCAGGCAAAACAGAAGCACGCGCGTATTGTACGGACTATCGAAAACACCGACAGCGCGATCGATGCTTCCCAGCGCGCCCATAAATGGGTTGAACCCCGCAATGATTGTTTCGCTCAGCCAAATCGCTATCCCAAGCGCCCAAAACACATTTCGCGTCCACACAGCGACAATGATCGCCAAGAGCGGCGGCGTGATCGTGAGCCATTCCATCGGCTTAGTTCAGGACCATCGGTGAACGCAGATTAGAGGCTCGTGCATCTTCGGCGGCTTTGACGAGGCGCATCATATTTCCGCCCCAGATATTGGCGACATCCTCTTCAGTGTACCCGGCGGCCAGCAGATCACGCGTGATCTTCTGCAGCATAGAGACGTCACTCATGCCGTCGACGCCACCGCCGCCATCCCAGTCGCCGCTAATACCAACATGGTCTGGGCCGATCAGATCCAAGACATGAAACGTGTGCTCCATAAACTTCGCATACGTTGATCGAGGCGGGGGCAAGCGATCGTTGATGTCTGCGCGCGCTTCCATCCAAGCTGCAAGCGTCTCAGGGTCCATGTCTGCGGTGTTCATCCCATAGGTTTCGCTCAGCTCCGCTAAAGCTGCGACCCGCTCCGGTGATGGAACAAGCGTTTCGAGATAGCCGCCAAAAATGTTCATTTGAATGACGCCGCCATTCTCAGCGAGCTCTAGAAGCAGTTCATCATCAATGTTGCGGGGGTGATCATATACAGCCTTTGCGCCCGTGTGAGACAAGATAATCGGCGTCGCAGAGAGCGCCATCATATCGCGCACCGTGGCATCGCTCGCATGGCTACCATCAAGCACCAATCCTAGCCGGTTCGCCTCTCGGACCAGCTCATCGCCGAGGGGACTCAAGCCGTCGTAAAGCTGATTAATGTCAGTGGCGCTATCGGCGAATTGATTGTTCGCAAAGTGGACGGGTGCGATCATCCGAAGACCGCCAATATAGAAATGCTCAAGCAAGGAAACATCGGTGCCCAAGGGATAAGAATTTTCCATGCTCTGGAACACGACCTTTTTGCCGTCCGCGAGGATCTGTTCGACATCATCTGCGGAGAAGGCCAACGCGACCTCATCATGATACTTCGCTGCAAACTCACGGATTGCGGTTTGCCGCATCAAACCATGCGTGCGGGCGGCTGCATAACTGGCATCATCTAAAGGCCCTTGCCGGGTAAAGATCACCCAAAATCCACCATCGAGACCGCCTTCATTCATACGTGGCAGATCAACATGCGTGCCATCTTCCTCAAAGCTGCCACGCGCCGCGAAGGAATAGTCTGGGTTGTGAAACAAAGCCGGCGTGTCGAGATGGCTATCAAAGACCGCGATAGAGTCATGAAAGCGATCAACATGGCTTAAAGCGAGACCATCGACGCGTTGAGCGGAGATTGAACTCCCAGCTTCTGGCAGTTGGGGCGCACACCCCGCCGCCAGCATTGCCATTCCCCCGACCAAGCAGACACGGATCATATTCAAGTTCCTTTACTTCCTCGTCTGACCTAACTGAGCCAGCCGTCAAAGCAAGTCTAAGCGCGGCTCACACGTCCAAGTCAGCTGTTGAAGACCCACAAAGCGGACCATGCGTTGTAACTCTGCCTCAAGCTTTGACGCACGTGCTGGCGTCCATTTTACCTTAGATTCTTTCCAAAGATTGAGAACGCGCAGACTTCCCGCTTTCCGATCGGCTTTGACCTCGATCCGCCCAACAAAGCGATCGCCCTCGAGCAAGGGATAAACATAATACCCCCATTGCCGCTTCGCTGCTGGAACGAACATTTCCACAGTATAATCAAATCCGAACAACCGTTTCAGGCGCGTTCGGTCGCGCACAACAGGATCGAACGGGTTTAGGATTCTCAGACGAGTTGTCGGGGCTGGCGCTTCATTTAATTGGGTTTCGATCGAGAGCGGTGCCCAGCCGGTCACAAAGCTATGGTCAGCCGTTTCAATTTCGACGGGAACCAAGTCGTTTTGATGTTTAGACACCCAGGTTTTGACCTCGCGATTTGAGACCGCCTCCCAGAAGCGCTGAATATCACCCTCGGACCCGAACGCAATACGCTCAAGGGCAGACCGGCAAAGCCAGTCGATTTGGGCGGCATCTGATAGGATTTGTGATGAATAAGCCGCCGGGATCACACGTTCGCTCAGGTCATAGAACTTCGTGAAATTCTCTCGGTGTGAGGTCGAGAGTTCGCCCGCATACCACATATAATCGAGCGCAAGTTTGTGCGGCGGGCGGTCCCACATTTTCCGCTCGCCTTCTATCTTCGTATCAAAGGCTTTGGTGCACAAAGGACCTTCGTCGCGGATGCGGTCTTTAATGTGATTGCGACCATCCGCATCGAGCATGCCGCGATGCCATTCCCACTTTCTAACCTTTGCTTCCAACCGACGAAATTGACGCTGCCACAGGGGATAAAAATCCATAGGGATGACGGACGCATCATGGGTAAAATGCTCAAACACTTTACGGTCTTTTGCGAGATGCTTGCCGAGCATCGGCTCGCGATAGTTTTGATTGCGGCTCCATAGGATGTGATGGTGCGCGCGCGCAACGACTTGGATCGTATCGAGCTGGACAAAGCCCAGGCGCTTTATCAGGCCGTCAAGATCAAGCGGCCCCGTTGGGGTGTCTGAGAGCGCTTGGCCGTTTAACCACAGCCGACGCGCATCGCGATTTGAAATTCGGAGCGGGGCGCGCTCAGACATATTCGCGGCTCAAACCTGTTGAACGAAAGGCCAGCATTAACGGGGCGATCATGTCGGCTCGTGTCCTTCGTTTTTTCGGATGGCCCGCCATTTCGCCAGCCGCTCCGCGATCGGTCCCTCACGGCCATGTCCCTTCGGTTGATAAAAATCGACGCGGTCCATACCATCGGGAAAGTAGTTTTGCCCGGAAAAGCTCCCGTCTTGATCATGATCATAAGCATAGCCATCACCGTAGCCTTGCTCTTTCATAAATTTGGTTGGGGCATTCAAGATGTGCTTTGGCGGCATCAGCGATCCGGTTTCGCGGGCGGCCGCTCGGGCCCGCTTCATGCCTATGTAAGACGCGTTCGATTTTGGCGCGGTCGCAAGATGCACGACGGCATGCGCAAGCGGGATCAGCCCTTCCGGTTCACCAAGCCGCTCAAAAGCACGGGCCGCCTCGCCCGCCACCATCATCGCCGTTGGGTCAGCAAGGCTAATATCCTCACTTGCCATGACGATTAGACGCCGTGCGATAAAGAGGGGATCTTCCCCGCCTTCAATCATTCTCGCGAACCAATACAAAGCTGCGTCTGGGTCTGAACCGCGCACCGATTTGTGCAACGCGGAGACGAGGTTGTAGTGCTCCTCGCGGTCCTTGTCGTAAGCGGGCGCGCGCTTTTGTAGAGCTCTGGACAAGTGTTCAACACTGAGCGCATCGCCATCGGGCGATAGGGCAAGGGCTTGTTCTGCCAAGTTCAACAAATAGCGACCATCGCCATCCGCCATATCTACCAAAGCTGATCGGGCGCGAGGATCTAGCGGGAGATGGCGAGCAAGCTCGGTTTCTGCTCGCGATAATAAGGTTTCAGCCGCCTCAGCATCCAACCGGTTAAGCACCAAAACGGCGCATCGCGACAGCAAAGCACCGTTCAGCTCAAAGCTCGGATTTTCAGTGGTCGCACCGACTAGAGTGACGGTTCCCGCTTCCACATATGGCAAGAAGCCGTCCTGCTGGGCTCGATTGAAACGATGGATCTCATCGACAAAGAGCAGAGTCCCCTGCCCCATATCGCGCCGCCTTTGCGCCGCTTCGAATACCGCTCTGAGGTCTTTGACGCCGGAAAAGATCGCTGAGATGGCTTCAAAATGAAGATCTGTTTCTTGCGCGAGCAAACGCGCGATGGTCGTCTTGCCAACACCAGGCGGGCCCCAAAGAATGATTGATGAGAGCTGCCCAATTGCGAGCATCCGTC
>JBCBQS010000003.1:21085-36729 GCA_039820085.1 Pseudomonadota bacterium | reverse complement strand
GAGATTGAACCAAAGCTTCGCGAGCTCGTTGAAGACGTCATCCTCAACCGCACCGATGACGCGACCGAAGCGCTCGTCGATTATGCCGAACAATTCCGCGGCCAAAAAGGCAAATCAGCCGAGAAAGACATGTCTTGGCGGGAACTATCGGTCAACAAACGACTCGAGCACGCGCTGGTCAATGGGATTACCGAATTCATCGACGCCGATACTGAAGAAGCGCGGGCCGCCGCCGCGCGTCCGCTCCACGTCATTGAAGGGCCACTGATGGACGGTATGAATGTCGTCGGTGACTTGTTTGGCTCCGGCAAAATGTTCTTGCCGCAAGTGGTGAAATCGGCCCGCGTGATGAAGGCCGCTGTGGCGTATCTCGACCCGTTCATGCAGGCCGAGAAAGAAGAGCTCGGCACGGTCGATGTCTCGAACGGCAAAGTGCTGATGGCCACGGTCAAAGGCGACGTCCATGATATCGGTAAGAACATTGTTGGCGTCGTGCTCGCCTGCAATGGCTATGAGATTGTCGATATGGGCGTGATGGTGCCATGCGAAGACATCCTCGCCAAAGCTGAGGAAGAGAAGGTCGATATTATTGGCCTGTCTGGGCTGATCACGCCAAGCTTGGACGAAATGGTCTATGTTGCCCGCGAGATGCAGCGCACGGGGATGAAGCAGCCGCTTCTGATCGGCGGCGCGACGACATCGCCTGCGCATACAGCCGTAAAAATCGATCCCGCCCGCGACAATGGTCCAACCATTCACGTCACAGATGCGAGCCGCGCGGTGGGCGTGGTGTCGGCTTTATTGTCAGATGAAGACCGCCCACTATTCGTTGAAACGGCGCAGGCCAAGTATCAGCGCATGCGCGATAGCCGGTCTGGCGGTCCACCAAAGCCGCGCCATCCGATTGGGGTCGCCCGCGCGCACGCGCATAAATTGGAAGCCCCCACCCCGCCCGCGCCGACCTTCACAGGCACGCGGGTTTTCGAAGATTTCGACCTGTCTGAGCTTGCCCGCTATATTGACTGGACGCCGTATTTTTCGAGCTGGAACCTGGCGGGCCGGTTCCCACAAATTCTCGATGATGAGATCGTTGGTGAAGCCGCGAGAGATCTATGGCGAGACACTGAGAATATGATGCAGCAGATTCTCGGGCAGGATTGGTTCAAACCGAAAGCGGTCATTGGCTTCTGGGGCGCTGAGCGCAAGGGCGATGACATTCAGCTCGAGACGGGCGATACGTTCCACACGCTCCGCCAGCAAATGGTCAAAGACAATACGCGCGCCAATTTTGCGCTCTCGGACTTTGTCGCCGAGCATGGCGACCATATTGGCGGCTTTGCGGTGACGTCTGGCCCTGAGGCCGAAGAGATTGCGAAACAGTTCGAAGCAGAGGCCGATGATTATTCAGCGATCATGGTCAAGGCGCTCGCCGACCGGTTCGCTGAAGCGATGGCCGAATATATGCACGAGCAGGTGCGCAAAACTCATTGGGGCTATGCTGCTGACGAGACGCTCGACAATGCTGCGTTGATCAAAGAGGCCTATTCCGGCATCCGCCCCGCCGCGGGCTACCCGTGCCAACCCGATCACACCGAAAAAGAGACCTTGTTCAAGCTGCTTCAGGCCGATCGGATCGGCATGGAGCTGACAAGCAGCTTCGCGATGACACCCGCCGCGTCGGTGTCAGGGCTCTACATGGCGCATCCGGAGAGCGTCTATTTCGCGGTTGGCCGGATCGAGCGCGATCAGGTTCAGGACTATGCTGACCGCAAAGGCATGGAGCTGCGCACCGCCGAACGCTGGCTCGGCCCGATCCTGAATTATGATCCGTCCGAGCTGGAAGAGGTCGCGGCGTGAGCCAGATCCTCGCCAGTGTCACGTTGCTGGTCCCAGATTACGATACCGGCATTGCCTTCTATGTCGATCAGCTCGGCTTTGACCTGATCGAAGACACACGCTTATCGGACACAAAACGCTGGGTGCGCGTCGCACCGCGTGGCGCGCAATCCTCGCTTTTGCTGGCAAAGGCAAATGGACCAGACCAAATCGCAGCGATCGGCAACCAAACGGGTGGGCGCGTCGGTTTCTTCCTGCACACCGATGACTTTGCGCGCGACCATGACGCAATGATCGCAAACGGCGTGACCTTTCGCGAAGCGCCTCGGCACGAACGTTATGGCACCGTGGCCGTCTTCGAGGATCCGTTCGGCAATCTCTGGGACTTGATTGAACCCAAATAAAAAGGCGGCCTCCGAGGAGACCGCCTTCTCTATTTCAAGTCAGCTCGAAGCTTAGTTCACGTCAAACCGGTCGAGCATCATGACTTTGTTCCACGCCTTGATGAAATCGCGAGTAAAGCGCTCTTTGGAGTCGCTCTGCGCGTAGATTTCAGCAATTGAGCGCAGGATCGAGTTCGACCCGAACACCAAGTCTGCCCGGGTGCCGGAGAATTTCACCGCGCCGGTCTTGCGATCACGGCCTTCAAACAGCTCTTCGGATGGATCAGCAACCCACTCATTCGCCATGTCGAGGACGTTGACGAAGAAGTCATTGCTGAGCGTACCGACAGAATCGGTGAACACACCATGTGTCGAGTCAGCCGCGTTCGCGCCGAGGACGCGCAGACCGCCCACCAGCACCGTCATCTCAGGAGCGCTGAGCTTCAGAAGTGCGGCTTTATCGACCAGCAATTCTTCGGTCGCGCGTGGGTCTTCGGTTTCATTATAGTTGCGGAACCCGTCGACTTTCGGCTCGAGCACTTCGAACGATTCGACATCGGTCCACTCTTCCGTCGCATCGGTTCGGCCCGGCGTGAACGGAACGCTCGCACCAGAGGCTTTTTCGATGGCCGCGCAGCCGCCAAGGACGATGAGGTCAGCGAGGGACACTTGCGTGCCGCTTGCATTGAACTCAGCTTGGATCTCTTCGAGCTTCGCAATGACTGCTGGCACGCCAGACGAGACATTGATGTCCCAGTCTTTTTGTGGCGCGAGGCGAATACGGGCGCCATTGGCACCGCCACGCTTGTCAGAGTCGCGATAGGTTGAGGCAGAGGCCCACGCCGTGCTGACCAACTCAGACACGCTCAAGCCAGAGGCGAGGATGACCGTCTTCAGCTCCGCAATCTCTGCGTCGCTGACCAAAGCGCCCTCTTGAGCAGGAACCGGATCCTGCCAGATCAGGTCTTCAGCGGGCACTTCTGGTCCGACATAACGCGCCTTCGGTCCCATGTCGCGGTGGGTCAGTTTAAACCAAGCCCGTACATATGCGTCCGCGAATTTGTCTGGATTGGCGAGGAAGTCCGCAGAGATCTTCGCATAATCCGGGAACAATTTCAGCGACATGTCCGCCGTGGTCATCATCAAAGGTTGGGTCTTCGACGGATCGTGCGCCATTGGAGCTTCAGGAGCGCCTTGGCCTGGAACCGGTTGCCACTGAACGTGTCCAGAGGGACTGGTGGTCTTTTCCCACTCATACTTCAAGAGGTTCTCAAAGTAGGTCATGTCCCACGTGTCTGGCGTTGGCGTCCATGGCCCTTCAAAGCCAGCCGTTGTGGTGTCGTCACCCTTACCCGCGCCGTGGCTGTTCATCCAACCAAAGCCCATATTCTGCATCGGCGCGCCTTCTGGCTCGACGCCAACAAGGTCTTCAGGACCGGCGCCGTGGCCTTTACCAAAGGTGTGACCCCCGGCGACCAGTGCGACGGTCTCTTCGTCATTCATCGCCATGCGCGCGAAAGTTACGCGGATATCGTGCGCTTCCGCAATTGGATCTGGAACCGCGTCTGGACCTTCCGGATTAACGTAGATCAAACCCATCATCACAGCGCCAAGCGGCGTGTCGAGCTTATACGCATCAGCATCTGCCGCGTCATACTGACGTTGGCCAGAATACCGGCTTTTATCATTACCAGAGGCGAGGAGCCATTCGGCTTCTGGGCCCCAGTAAATGTCTTCTTCTGGCTCAAACCAATCAGCACGGCCGCCCGAGAAGCCGAACGTCTTCAGGCCACAGACTTCCATGCCGACATTCGCCGCGAGGATCATCAGGTCGGCCCAAGAGATTTTGTTGCCGTACTTTTGCTTGATCGGCCATAGGAGGCGGCGGGCTTTGTCCAAGTTGCCATTGTCTGGCCAGCTGTTCAGAGGTGCAAAGCGCTGCGAACCCGAATTGGCTCCTCCGCGACCGTCATAAGTACGATAGGTCCCGGCGCTGTGCCAAGCCATGCGGACGAAGAAACCGGTATAGTTGCCATAATCGGCCGGCCACCAGTCTTGGCTGTCAGTGACGAGGTCCGCCAAGTCTTTCTTCAGCGCAGCATAGTCGAGAGACTCGAACGCTTTGGGGTAATCGAAATCGTCCTCAAGCGGGCTCACTTGCGGAGCATTTTGGTTGAGGATTTTCAGATTTAGCTGCTCTGGCCACCAACTTTTGTTTGCCAGATCGCCTGTTTTGAAGCCGCCCCGCATAGGGCATTTCATGTCATCGGCCATTGAGTCTCCTATCTCATTCTTTTGTCGGATTTATCGTGATTATCTATCTATATCGGAGAGGTACCGCGCCAACGCCTATAAATCCAATTAATAATAACGCTACCCTATAAAGGTTTTCACTATATCGCTCGGCGAACTTGGACGAGCCAACTCGCCTATAAGGTTAAGCTGATTGCAAAAATTTCCGTCTGGCTGTTAACTTTTTGGTCTACGGTTTGCTTGGATTTGCGAGGGACGTTCGCGAAATTCGCTCAGGAGGCGAAATTAATGTCGTTTTGTAACAAGCTCTTGGCGGGACTCGCGGCTCTGACTCTTTTCGGCGCACCGGCTTTGGCGGACGGCATCCCCGGACAAAAGATTAATCGCGGCCCAGATCCGGTCGAAGCGCAACCTCAAGACCCGCAACAACCAACGCCGCCCGGACCCGGGTGTTTCTTGATTGAAGGCGGAACGGCTTGGTCGTGCCCGCAAGGTCCAGGTATGTCGATCGGCATGGCGCCCACCAGCGCGCGGCAGACGGTTCGAACGACATCAAGCTCTTATCAATCCGCGCCGCTGCCGACCTACCGAACCGTGACGCAGAGTGCCTGCACCCGTTCAGCGACGACCTATAATGGTCAGCCCTGCAATACGGTCACGCGTCGGCACGTGAAAACCCATCCTCCGGTCGTCACCAAGCGCACGGTGACCCATCGTTCTGTCCCGGTCACACACACCGTCACGCATCGCATCCATGAGCCGATCAAAACGGTGCATCTCGATATGGGCAGCTTCACCGGCGGTGTTGGCGCTGGCATTGATGGCGGCTTCTATGGCGGCGGTGGGGGCGCTGTGATCATCACGGGCGGACGCAGGTTCTCTGGCGTGCTCAGCCATCGGGCCTCAAGCGTCACGTTTCGCAGCAGCCATCGCGGCGGCGGCAAGAAGCATGGCGGCAAAAAGGGCGGCGGCCACTAAGCCGTCTGCGTACCCCAATAATCGAGATTAGAGAGCAGGGCTGACTCCAGTCCGGCAGCGGTGACCCCTGGCACATCGCTTGGAAACGGCGCCCGCCGGGTCATCACTTTTGACAGGTTGACCAGCATGCTCAAGCGCTCCCGTGCACGCGGGCGCAGGGTCGGCAAAATCTCCGCTTCGACCTGTTCCGGTGAGAGCATCGCCACAGCCTCAAGATCGCGGCCCCGCGCGGTCGCAAATGGCGTCCCTGTGATCATCATCTGATCAACCGATAGCGCCTGCGCGCCCGAGGTCAGCCAATAGGTTCGTCCCCACTCTGGTGCCTCAACAATATTTGCAATCGATGCCGCCACCCAATCCACTGGAATGAAGTCACATTGGGTCTGACGCGTGACCGGCATGAATGGCAGGCGACCTTTAAGGATGGTGGCAATGAACAGGTGAAATCCCTGAAAGCTTGCAATCTGTCCGGTTTCTGAATGCCCCGCAATGATGGATGGACGAAGAATGGTCCAATTGAGATTGCTCTCGCGCACCACCTGCTCAGCGGCGCGCTTTGACGCGACATAGTCTGACGCGACGGGCGTGGCTGAACCATAGGTTTGCGAACAATAGGCGGTGGAGACGAAATGGAGGTTCGCGTCCGCCGCTTTGGCAAACGCTACAATGTGTTCGACGCCGGAAATATTGGTGGCGCTCAGCTCAGGCACCTGCCCGCTCATATCGGTAATGGCCGCGCAATGGATGATCGTTTCGATCTCGTCCGCTAAGACGCGATAGGCCTCGTCCGTCAGACCGAGCTTTGGGTCTCGAATATCAATGGCGATTTGCTGGGAGGAGCTGTCGGGGCGCGTGCGATGACGCGCGAGCATGAGCTGCGCCTGTGGCAAACGCGGCGCGAGTTCGCAGCCAATGACGCCGCTCGCCCCGGTCAGAAGGATCATCGGATAGACCTCATTCGGCCATTATGGGGCGACTGTAGGTGACGACAAATCAATCAAATGTGAGCGTGTCAAAACCCACCCAAACGCCCGCAGCGCGCTTCATACATCTCGACCGCTGACGGCATCCATTGGCGGAAATTCTCGGCCCGCGTCTCAGAGGCGGGGTGCGTGCTCATCCATTCAGGGGGCCGCTGGCCGCCGCCAATCTCGCCCATCCGGCGCCACAACTCAGGCGCCTCGCGCGGGTCATAGCAGGCCCGGACCAAGAGCTCTAAGCCGATTTTGTCGGCTTCGGTCTCATGATCGCGAGAGAAGGCCATCAGCCCGCCTTGCGCCGCCATGCCCATCGCTTGGCGGACCATTTGCGCTTGGCCAGGGTCCATATCCCCGAGGCCGAGCCCGACCGCAACCGTTCCGATCTGTGCCAGCCGCGAATTGCTCATCCGTTTGGCGCCATGATGGGCGAGCGCGTGGCCAATCTCATGGCCCATGACCACGGCGAGCTTATCGACATCGTCAATGTCAGCGAGCGTCACCCGGCCATCATAATTGCCGGTAATGTCGAGAATGCCGGTATAGATCGCGACATAGCCGCCCGGCAGGCAGAACGCGTTGGGCTGGTCAGACTGGATCACATTGAAGGTCCAATCGAAGTCTTCCGCGACCGGCTGAAACGCATAGCCCGCTGCGAGATAGTCCTGCTCCATCTCAATCGCCGCGATGCGCAGCCGCTCGCCAATCTCGTTCACCGCGTCATAGATCTGCCGCGCGCCGCGATCACAGGACGACGCCCCGCGCGCGCAGACGACATTGCGGCCCTCCTGTTGCAGCATCTGCACATAAGACTGCGCGCCGAGCTCACTCGCTTGTTCGATGGAGATCGTATTGAACTCGCTCTTGCCCGAATACGGGTTCACTTCTTGGTTTGAGAAATAGTACACAGCGAGCCCGATCAGCGCGACAATGATAATCCCAAAGCGTCCACCTGGCATGATCCGGCGCTCCCTCGCTCGATCCGCATTAACCTTCACTTAACCCTTCGCACCGGCGCAGGAAAGGCGTTGACCCCAGTAAGTTGCCTCGGCATCACTAGGGTCATGACGGAGACGACCCCTGCCCCGACCACGGCCCCCATCGCAGCCCCAGCGACTGAGATGGACGCCCGCAAGCCGCTGCCGATCTGGGACGTGCTGAGCGAGATGGCGCTCTATGCCTCGACCGCGTTCATCATTGCCGGGCTGATCCTGCCCTCGATCTGGAAGCCCAACACGTTCGGCTTTGGCGGGCAGGAGTATAATCTCTACGGCATCGTCCAGACCCTGTTTGAGAGCGGCCTGCCGTTTCTCGGCCTGGTCGTGGTGTTTTTCTCGGGCATCTTCCCGCTCGCCAAGACGTTGACCGCCGCGATTATTTTCCGCCAGGGCGCCAATCCGAGCCCGCGGCTTGCCACTCTGCTCAACATTCTCGGCAAGTGGTCGATGCTGGACGTCTTCCTCGCCGCTTTGCTGATTGGGATCAGCCAGATCAGCATCTATATTGGCTTTGAGACCCGCGCCGGCCTCTATTATTTCGCGATTGGCGTGCTCCTCAACAATGCAGCGACGATGCGCCTGACTTTCACTCGCCTCAAATAGTCCTATTTAATAGACCCATGACAGACCAAGCCGAACCCGCTCATGAGCCAAAGCTCGAAATCCGCATCATCCCGGTTACGCCGCTGCAGCAGAACACCTCGCTGATCTGGCACCGCGACACCAAGGAAGGCGTGTTCATTGATCCCGGCGGTGAGATTGACCGGCTGATGGACGCTGCCGACCAGTTTGGCGTCAAAATCGTTGCGGTCTGGCTGACCCATGGCCATCTCGACCATGCCGGCGCCGCCACGGCGGTCAAAGAGCGCACCGGCTGTCCGATCATTGGCCCGCACGAGGATGATCAATGGCTGCTCGACGAGATTGAAGCGCAAGGCGCGCGCTATGGCATTGTCGATGGCAAGAATGTTCAGCCCGACCGCTATCTCGCTGAGGGCGACACGCTGACCCTGGGCGGCGAGACGTTCGGCGTCACCCACTGCCCCGGCCACACGCCCGGCCATGTCGTGATCTATCACCAGGCGGGCCAGCTCGCTTTTGTTGGCGATGTCTTGTTCCGCGGCTCGATTGGCCGGACCGACTTTCCGCGCGGCAATCACCAGCAGCTGATTGACAGCATCGTCACCAATCTCTGGCCCCTGGGCGACGGCATGCGCTTTGTGCCAGGACACGGGCCGATGAGCACGTTCGGGCAAGAGCGGAAGGACAATCCGTTTGTGGGCGACTTCGCGCTGAAATAGACAGTGATCCAGTGGATCAATGGCCCGCGCGGAGACCTAACTCGGAGACACGCTACCTAGCTGTGCTTTGAGCAATCTACCAAGGTAATTTGCTATTGGGGCTAATTCAGTCAAATTGCCTGAAGTTACTTTTGCATCGGCGTCTCGTAAAAGATGACAATACTCATCTCTGGTATTCTTGATAAGTTCAGGCACTATTGGGTGACCAGGCAACCAATACCCAATGCTCTGACACATAATGAAGTATGAAATCGCTCTAGAAGTACGACCGTTGCCTTGCATGAATGGATGTATCCAATTCAATCTCCATAGAACGTAAGCTCCTATCATCAGAGGGTCGTTCTGAAACTTGAATTGCTCAATTTTCTCGAAGAAATCGTGCATATAATCTTCCACCTCACCCCAAGGTGGGGGCGTGTGCGGAGTATTTGTTATATCCACATCGCGTTTTAGATCGTACCGAAACTGCCCTGGGTAAGGGTGTAACAAATGAACGGCGTAAAAGTTCAATTCCTGAAGAAACTGAGCAGACAGAGACGGCTTGTTCTGGTCAAGCCAAAGTTGAAAGGCTGTCTCCATAAAATCATATTGACGGACCCGGTTTCTCAAGTCGATCCATTTCGCAAGCGGGTGCGTTTCAGGAATAGGATTGAGCATAAAAAAAGAGCCTAGCTTTGCTAGACTCAATTAAAAAAATGATTCGCGATTATTAGGCAACTACTCTTGGTATAGAGTCTGACCTGACAGCCTCTTCGGCTTGCTCTTTAGTTGTGTTGTCGTCTAGTTTTGAATTTCCGTACACAAAGCTAATTCTTTGGTTTCGTCTTTGATCCTCATCCATTTTATAATCGCGCAGTTCTTCAACCAACTCACTGAGTTGTTTGTCCATATTGCACTCCCAAACTATAACCAGCCGCCCATCTTTAGAAGTGGTAATTACCACCTTGACATAGAAATTGCAATCACCTCGAGGTGTTTTTTTTCTTTAAGAATCAATTATTTGAGTAAAATCAAGGCATAAGATTCGGAATGTTTAAGCTAGTAATAGTATCTTTTGTTCTTTTTTTGTTCCGTTCTCGCTCAAGTGATTCGCTAAGAGTGTTTGACTTTAAGACCTGAGCACGAGTCCGATCCCCCCAATCCGACCCCCTTCCCGCGCCTCTAACCTGCCCCGCATCTCCGCCTGATGAGAGGCTGGTCCGGATCGGCTGGATTGGGGTGGGGAGCGGTGGTCCAGTGGCTGAAGTTTAGGGAGCCTGCCCCTAAGCCCGGTGCTGGCCGGGTATACGAGCCCTTCCTCCGACGAGAGAAGGCGAGCTGTCATGGCTGTAAGATCCAAGCTGCCCGGAGTGACCCCGGACCTGATCCGGGGCACCAATGAGGAAAATATGCCGCCGCCGGCGCGCTCTGATGAAGCGCATAGACGCCGTCTCGAAAGAGCGGCAGTTCACCCGCGCTCGTGTCAAAGCGCGCCGAGCCTCTTTTGCCCTCTCGCGCCCTGGCGTGTGAGGCTTTTGGCGCTGGATTTTTTTGGACCTCCGTCTGTCCCGGGCTTGACCCGGGATCTCTTCGCGGGGCTTCCGGGCTTTGTGGCGGGAGGTCCCGGATATTTGCTGGCGCAAATTCCGGGATGACACGGGAATTCGATACAGCGCGCTTCGGGTGGCGCGCGGCGATTAAGCAAAATTTATCCCGGCCATGATAGGGAACGACCAGGGCAATCTTTTTTGTGTTCGAGAGTTTAACGCCAATCAGAGGGACGATGGCGATGCGTATCAGTACACTCGCCGTCGTGTCGACCCTGGTCGCGCTGTCTGGCATCGCGCTGCAAGGCCCCCTTGGTCACAGCCTGAGCTCGACGAAACTCACCGCCGCCGCGGCCCATACGGATCGCTGGGCCGGCCTGTTCGAAGCCATCGATGCCGGAATTTCGGCCGGCAATACGTGGAGCCTGTCAGAGCCGGAAGACGTCGCGACCGTGACCGAGCGGATGCGGGTGCGCATGGTTCGGACGCTGCGCGAAACCGGGTATCGCGGCGATTTGGTCTCGGTCAAACCCCTCCAACACGATCCCGACGCGCGTGTGGTTGGGCTCACCGTGACGATCAAAAAGTCGATGACGTTGGGCTATTTGAACAATCTCGAAGCGCAGTTTTTCGAGCATGTGTGTGAGTCGTGGCGCGCCTCATCGCTCGGCAAGTCCGGCTATACGCTGCGGGTTCTGTTCGAGCGCGAAGAACGGTCCTTTATTTTCGGACGCACCGTGTCTGAGCAAGCGTGCCGCCGCTATAAAGCCTATCTCGAGAGCCGCGCTTAGCCCTCCCGCCCCTCGACGCGCTCCTGACGCGCGAAGGGATAGAGGCGCGGGTGTCGTCTAAGCGTCCAGGTAAATCTGGCTACCTTTGCCGCGGAACTCTTGGCTCTTTTCCGCCATGCCAGCGCGCGCTTCGTCGGCTTGGCGTTGGAGGTCGGCCTTTTCATTGTCCGAGAGCCCCTCGGCATAATCGCGAACTTCGGCGGTGATTTTCATCGAGCAGAATTTCGGGCCGCACATCGAGCAGAAATGCGCCACTTTGTGCGCCTCTTTGGGCAGCGTCTGATCGTGGTATTCCCGCGCGGTTTCCGGATCGAGCGACAGGTTAAATTGGTCTTCCCAGCGGAACTCGAACCGCGCCCGGGACAGAGCATCATCGCGAATTTGCGAGGCTGGGTGACCTTTCGCGAGATCCGCCGCATGGGCCGCGAGCTTATAGGTGATCACGCCGACTTTGACATCGTCGCGGTCGGGCAGCCCAAGATGCTCTTTCGGGGTGACATAGCAGAGCATGGCGGTGCCGAACCACCCAATCATCGCGGCGCCAATGCCTGAGGTGATATGGTCATAGCCCGGCGCAATGTCGGTGGTCAGCGGCCCAAGCGTGTAGAACGGCGCCTCGCCGCATTCTTTCAGCTGCTTGTCCATGTTCACTTTGATCTTGTGCATCGGCACGTGGCCGGGGCCTTCGATCATCACTTGGCAGCCGCGCGCATGGGCGATCTTGGTCAGCTCACCCAGGGTTTCGAGCTCAGCAAATTGGGCTGCATCATTAGCGTCTGCGATCGAGCCTGGGCGCAGGCCATCGCCGAGGCTGAAGGTGACGTCATAGGCGCGCATGATGTCGCAAATCTCAGCGAACCGGGTGTAGAGGAAGCTCTCTTCATGATGCGCCAGGCACCATTTCGCCATGATCGACCCGCCGCGCGAGACGATGCCGGTGACGCGGTCGGCGGTCAGGTGAATGTAAGCGAGGCGCACGCCGGCATGGATGGTGAAATAGTCAACGCCTTGCTCGCACTGCTCAATCAGCGTGTCGCGATAGACTTCCCAGGTGAGGTCTTCGGCAACGCCATTGACCTTTTCAAGCGCCTGATAGATCGGCACAGTGCCAATCGGCACAGGGCTGTTGCGGATGATCCATTCGCGGGTGTTATGAATGTTACGCCCCGTCGAGAGGTCCATGACATTATCGGCGCCCCAGCGGGTCGCCCAGACCATTTTCTCGACCTCTTCCTCGACGCTGGAAGCGACGGCGGAGTTGCCGATATTGGCGTTGATCTTGACCAAGAAGTTGCGGCCAATGATTTGCGGCTCTAGCTCTGCGTGGTTGATATTGGACGGGATTACCGCGCGGCCTCGAGCGATCTCATCGCGAACAAACTCAGGCGTGATGAAGTCGGGGATTTCGGCGCCGAAGCTCTCGCCCTGATCAATCTGGGCTTGCGCGTTTTCGAGCTTTTCCTGGCGGCCAAGGTTCTCTCGCTCGGCGACATAGATCATCTCTTTGGTGATGATCCCAGCTTTGGCATATTCGAACTGGGTCAGCGGACCGGTTCCGGTCCCGCGCAAGGGTGTGTGCTTGGTCGGGAATTCGCGCGCGAGATATTTGCCCGTCGCGCCGCCATTGTCTTCCGGTTTGACGTCTCGGCCCTCATAGGCTTCGACATGCCCGCGTTCGAGCACCCAATCGGTGCGGTGGCGGGCGAGGCCTTTTTCGACGTCGATGGTGACGCTTGGATCAGAGTAAGGGCCGGACGTGTCATAGACCGGAACGGACGGCTCATTGGCGCTCGGGTGGAGATCGATCATCCGGCGCGGGACACTTAGTGAGGGATCGGCCTTTGGATGGGTATAGACTTTCCGGCTGGACGGCAGCGGCCCCGTGGTCACTTCCGGGGTTTCGAATTCGGACTGGTCGATGGGTTTGTTCATGGGGTCGTCTTCCTCAAATGATAGGTCAGCGCCATGGCGACGCAGTGTTTCAGAGCGGTAATCGGCAGAGCTTTTGTGGTTGGCAGGCGCAGTTCGCGGTTTCCGACAAAGGTCAGCTCGGCATCGTAGAGGTCGCGCCAATCCTTGATCAGCGTCGTTTGGCAATGCACGAAGAGGCGGATGACTTGGCCAGCTTCATCCCAACCAAGCCTGATTGTCGTTCCTACGCGCGGGCGTTTCGGCAAATAGGCCGGCTCCCCCCATTTCAAAGTTTCCGTAAGTGGGCCGATCTCTGATCGTATTGCTGCGGTCTCAAAGATCAGCTTACGCAATTCGCTGAGAAGACCGCGCGCAGCGAGCGGACTGCGAGAGAACACAGCGGCCACCTCGGGGGGTGGAGAGGGGAAAGTGGCGACAGACGCCAATGGCAAGCTCCGTTCCTACGCCGGTTCGCAATATCGCTAGCCGGATCAGGTTCTAAGGGTGCTCACTCGGGGACAGAGTGATCTCAGCGCTTCCAAACGCGCCCCTCGGATTTGGTTAACTTAGAATATACGTGAGCGTCTGGCTACTGGCAAAATCGAGCCAGGCGTTTTTGCGCAACCAAGAGTTGCTACTCACGCTTCAATAAGCTCGATAGTGTCAAAGAGCCAAGGTTTTCGGTCGCGCGCAACGCGCACCAACTCAATGACTGCATCATTGCTGGGAGCCAAAATATGAAAAGTCTGATTGCGATCTTCACCCTCATCTTCATGCCATCTATGGTCTTTCACGCGTCTGCGCAGGTCTGCGCAGACTCAGTTCAAGGCACCATCGCTTGGGACGGCGGGAGCGATACCAGTTGGACCGCCGCCAATGTCGAAACGCTTTGCAGCGGGGCGACCGACTCGCTCGAACCGGGCTTATGTTTTCAACGGATTATGTCTGGAACGGTAAATTGGGGCGGCGGCACAAACTGGAACCCGGTTAATGCGCTCAATCTGTGTAAAGGATCGGTCAATGCCAGCGCGACAGTGACCTGCTTCGAAAACCAGATCTCAGCCAGCAGGGATTGGCGGACGGCAATTGAAAATTGTCAACCAAATCGACTGAGCCCAGCAACGCCAACACCGCCTAGCGTGACCAGTGGCACACCTGCGAGCGGCCTGCCTGCAGGCGACACATTCGGAACGCGAACGAGCGTGACAACGCTCGGCGGAGAAACACTCTATCGGATTTCATGTCGCGATTGCTCAGCTCTATATTGTCAGCCTGGAGATGAGATAATCAGTAATGGCGGTGCGTGTGAGGTCGGAGTCGTCTCCCGCTTAGGTGTCGGACAATTGTTTGACGGTCCCTGCGCGAGCGCCGGATGTTGGATTGCATTTGTTGGCTGTAGAGGGACCAGATTTGAAGCACTAAACCCAACCGTTTCGCGCTCTCGTATTCAGGCCATGTGTATTGAAAAATAGGTCCGCTAAACCGCTGTCGTATTAAACAAAGTCTGGCGCACCCAGCAGCGTTTTCCAGCCTAAGACGACAAGCCAGTGAAAGACGATGGGCGGCCAAAGCGAGCGCGTGGTCAGGGTCAAAGCCGTGGCGACAGCCCCAAGCGTGCCAGCAACGGTCAGAAACCGCCAATCGGAAAACAGCGCTCGCGCTTCAGGCATAAACAGATACGTGTTTGCCGGGTGCCAGACCACAAACACAATCAATGACACGATAATCGCCCAATTCGGGACGCGGCCGCGCCGCTCTTGCCACCAAAGCAAGGGGGCGCGAAACGCAAGCTCTTCCAAAACGGCTGGAACGAAAAACAGATACGCCGCAAACCCTATGACCTGCCCTGTCAGCGGGACCGGTGACCAGTCATAGAGCCCAGTGGCGAGCCCGAAGGGCATCGCCAAGGCGGCAAATCCGATCAATGCGAGTGCGAAACCCCGCCAATCGGCTAAAGACGGCGAGCGAAACAAAAACATGGCCGTTAAGCCTCCGCAGGTTGGGTCAGGTATGCATAAGCCATATCTGTCACCTGCTGGATCATCGTGTCTTTGTCGAGCTTGGCCGCATCCAATAGCGTGTCTTGCGGCATCAATGCCGTGCGGATGAATATCGTATTGAAAAAGACGCCCAGCATCCGCGTTGCAAGATCAGGGTCGCGGATTGTTATGTCGTCGGAATAGACATCAAGTAGGTCTGCAATCGGCAAAAAGCTGCGGACCACGAGTGATTGCCAGTCCTCGTCTCCGACCTCAGGGTGCAAGCGCGTATAGGTTTGCAAAGCGCGCAAGATGTGTCCATTTTCTGAGATCTGCTCAAAGACCGCTTTTGTCACCTCAAACACAGCAGCTTTGAGCGACCCAAGTGCGATATAGACCGCCTTTGAATCGTGGGCTTCGGCCTCCTGAAGCCGCGTTTCAACCTGTTTGCGCCAATCCTCCAATAGCGCCTCCAGAAACGCATTTTTGTCTTTGAAATGCGCATAGACCGATCCAACTGCGACCCCCGCTTCGGCGGCAATGTCTTGGACAGATATCATCTCAAACTCTTTGTGGCGCAAAAGGCTTTCGAGCGCCGCCATAAGCTTCTGACGGGTCCGAATCGCGCGCGGTTGCTTCGGTGGATTGGTCACAGTTGGCATACGTCACTGCTACATTGTGTATAAGTGAACTTGAGTTCAAATTCACTTT
>JBCBQS010000003.1:0-21075 GCA_039820085.1 Pseudomonadota bacterium | reverse complement strand
ATTCACTTTAGCCTATTTTGGATCATAGAAGAAGCTCAAAAGGCGCGCACATGTCACTTTTATCCACAGATAGTCTTACGCTCTTCGATCTTGTATTGCTGGCTTACATTGTCGCGATTGAGCCGATACGTGCGTTTCTCAAAGCGGACGCGGGCCGGGCAAAACTTGCGAGCAGTGATCCCAATGTTCGGGTCGAGACGTATACGCGTACGATCCTGCATCTCTGGGCGATTGCGATGCCGATCCTCATCCTATGGGCGGTGAATGACCGAGAATGGCACGATCTGGGGTTTCAGATCGAGGCGACTTGGGTGGCCGCGACCGGCTGGGCCATCGCAATCCTTGTCTCTGGCTATTTTGGCGTTGCCCTTCTCTCAGCCATTCAAAACAAGGAGACCCGCGACTATATCCGCGGACAGCTCGACGGATCGGAAACGATTTCAAACTTGATGCCGCAAACAGCCGCCGAGAAGGACTTGTTCCATCTTTGCAGCATCACCGCTGGGATCACAGAGGAGGTGATCTACCGCGCATATTTGATCTGGGCGTTTTCGCTATTCTTGCCGGTCTGGGCCGCCGCCTGCATTGGCCTGATCGTGTTCACGCTGGTTCATATTTATCAAGGCTGGAAAGAGCTGCCCAGCGTGTTCGCTATGGGCGCCTTGTTCACGCTGATCTACATCCTCTCCGGATCGATCTGGCCGGCCATTGTCACCCATATTCTTGTTGATTCTCTTCAAAACAGCATGATTTGGCGGGTACGACAGGACACGCGCTCAGACGACGAGACGTTAACAGAATCGGCAGTGCCGTTAACCAAATCCTGACCTCTGATCCGCAGGATCGCCGCGAATCAAATCGATTTTGAGCGGAGATCACACTATGGCGGACGCAGCAGCCCTCGCCCCAACACAGGCCGACCTGGCGCACACGCGCGTGCGTGCAAAGACCAAGAAGCGAAAAGTCAAAGTCGACTTCTGGGCCACCGATCTCAACACCGCTGAGATTGGCATCATGAAGCGCACGCAAAACGAAGCCGCGTCCGATCAATTCACCAAGGACATGGAGCTCTATGGGCAAACCGTCATTAACGGCAAACGCGAGGCTTTGATCGGTTATCGCCAGGAATTGTGGGATGGCAGTGAGGGATTTGAACGACGCTTGGTTATTCGGCTGTTCTCCGAAACGCTCGGCTGGCGGGGCACCGCGGAAATGCTGCTTGGCCGATCAGTTCAGTTGTCCATCGCCGCTGGGGGCCAAGCGATCCCATCATTCACGGTCAATCTGGCCCGTCACAATCAACTCATTCAGCTCGAGCGCTGCGCCGTCAAATGGCCGTTCTTCCCAGAGACGTACAGCTTTTTCATCCAAGATAAGAAGAGCGTGAAATTCTACACCATCCGGCGGCATTGGTTCAGCATCGGGTCGGACTATAGCGTCCATGATCAGAAGGGACGCAAGATCGGCGTTCTCGACCATCAATTGCTGAATCTGGGCGGCGCCTGGATGATGCGGCTCGACCCGAACCACCGCACAAAAAAGCTGGAAGCGGTGCTGGAATTGTTTTGCGCGGTGCTAAAGTTCAATCGCGCGAGCAAAGGCCATGTCCGGCAGCTCGCAGAAGATGTCTTGCGCGGAAAAGTCCAGCCCGACTTGGATCATGACGAGGAAAACCTCTATCTCAATCCACGGCGGCGCTGAGCGGTTTCTGGATGACGATGCAGGACTGGCGGTACGGCCAAATCATCCAATAGAATTTTTTCATTGACCGTTTCCACTTGGTCCAGCCGAGGAATGGGAATGGCAGCCGGATGAATTGCCGATAGATGATCCAAGGGCGTTTGCGCAGATTGTCACGATACGAGCCGACTGAAATGATCTCGGACACCAACACCTCGTGTGGCTGAGAGATTAAGGCGCTGATCTCTTCAGGGGTCGGGCGAAACATGGTGTCGATGGGATCGCGATGATGCGGATAGCTGTTTGGCACCGTAATCACCAAGCGCCCCCCTGGCGGTAAGATATCGAAACACCGCGAGGCAAACGTCGCGGGATCAAGCACATGTTCGAGCACATTGTTGCAGAAAATCGTCTTTGGCGCGGTTTGCTTGATCTCAGAGAACCCAGCATCCTCAAGCAGGTTGGCGGACAGATCGATGCCCTCACCTTCTTGCAGGTCAGAGTAAATGACTTCAATCCCACGATCGAGCAGCGGGACAAATAGATCATTGTGGATGTACGGCTTTTCTTGCGTCCGAAAGGCGAGGGTTTGACTGCCTATATCAAGGATCGGGGACAGCGAGTCTGCCGGATATGCGCGAAGCGCGCGCTCAATCCATTTCGCTTCAATTTCTTGCACACTCACTCCTACGTATCAGACGCAGTCGAGGAGGCGATATCACCACAGCCCGCGCCTACACAAGGGTTAGGATGCTCCGAGTGCGGATTGTGTCGCTTTGCTCCATCCAACGTGCAACGCCGCTTCAGCGTCGATCACTGGGCGCTTGATCAAGGTTGGGTTTGCGATCAACAGAGCTTCGGGGTCACGCTCGCGTTGCGCATCTGACAATGTGCGCCAAGTGGTCGAACGCCGATTGACGAGCAGGTCGGCGCCCGCCGCCTCCAGCCAAATCGGAACAAGCGCCTGCAAATCCGCTTCGGCCCGAATGTCGACAAAGCTGACGCCAATACCTGCGGCCTCTAAAGCTTTCATCGCCTTTTTGCACGTATCGCAGTTTTTCAATCCATACAGGGTGACGGACATGCTTGCTCCCATCTCAAGGTCAGGTTTGGTCGTCGAGATAGACCTCGCCGTCCAAATCGTCGAGCTTTGATTGCAAGTGCGCGCGGACATCTTGCACGGCCTGATTGTAAATGCCCGGCCCCAAAGTTGTGAGCATCAGATCCAGCACCTGTTCGGCGCGAAACTCAGATAGGGTTTCGTCAAACTCCGACTGAAACAGCGTTTGCAATTGCCCGATCAGGCGTTCGCGGCGCTCATCCGAGAGCTTAATAGACTTCATGATAAGGCTGCCTTTCATGCGGTGATGACCGGGATTGCCAGACCGCTCGGCAAATGTCCGATTGGCCTATTAAGTCAGTGTAAACGCCGACGCGCTACGAGCAATGTATGAAGAGGGGCATGCGCCAAATTTGGGCGGCGGCGGCCGCATGCGCGCTCGGAGCGTTGCCAGCTTTGGCGGCGCCCGGCGACATCTTGCTTGAAGATGATTTCGACGGCGAGACCTCCGGTTGCGACACGCTCAATCCAGTTTGGACTGTGTCAGACACAAACCTCGCTGGGATCAGCACCCAAACCGCGAATTCGGGATCATGCTCGGCGTTTACGCGCGGCGGAGTCGTAACGATTACCGGACCCGTCATCGATCTGTCCTCCGCCATCGGCGCGACCTTCACCGCTTGGGTGCGCCAGGGCCAGGATTCGTTCAGTGAAGATGCCGATGCCGGCGAAGACTTTGTGATCGAATATCTTGACGCGAGCGCAAATTGGTCGGTGATCGAGACACAACTCGGCTCAGGCACGAACGGCGAAGTGACCAATGTCAGCATCGATCTGCCGACCGGCGCATTTCATTCCGCATTTCAATTGCGGTTCCGCCAAACCGGCGGCAGCGGCGGTCCGCCCGCCAATAGTGGGATAGGATGGGACTATTGGCATATTGATGACGTGTCGCTGATCGAAACCGGAACCCCACCTCCCGCTGAGTTGCCATCCGGGATTGGTGTTGGGCTGTGTGAACGATTTGAGCAGGGCTTCGGCAATTGGACGACGACCAATGCGACCCGGGCCGGAATCAACACGGATACATTTCAGTCTGCCGGAAATTCACTATTCCTGCGCCATGACACCGTGACCGCAACATCGCTTGCCTTTGATTCAGCTGAACTCGCTGACATCGAGGTTTGGGTCCGCCGGGGCGCGGATACGTTTAGCGAGAATCCCGATTTAGGCGAAGATTTGAGTTTTCAGTATCTCGACAACACCAATGCCTGGGTCACGCTCGAAACATTTGCGGGATCTGGCGCGCAGGGCGAAATTTTCGACCGCACCTATACGATGCCGAGTGATGCATTTCACCCGAACTTTCAGGTCCGGTTTTCATATGGGGGCGCGAGCGGGTCAGACTTTGATTATTGGCATGTCGACGATCTTTGCTTTACGCGCGCCACCCCTGACTTTGTCGTCAGCAAAACGGTCGAGATCGACCAAGACCCCATCAATGGCGACACCAATCCGCGCAGCATTCCGGGCGCTTGGGCGACCTATACGATTAACGTCACGAATACCGGTCGCGGGTCCGCAGATGCGGGGACGGTCGTTATTGGCGATGCGATTGATTCCCAAACGAGCCTGTTTACAGGAGATCTCGATGGCGCAGGATCTCCATTCGAATTTATCGATGGCACAGGCGGCAATAGCAGTGGCTTGACCCTGAGTTTTGGCGCTCTGTCTGATGCGCTCGATGGTGTCGTCTTTTTGAACGGAAGCGGCACGGTGATCACGCCAAACGGCAATTTTGATCCCAGTGTTGGCAGATTTGAATTGCAATTTGATGGCGCGATGAACGGGGCATCGGGCGGCAGCGCACCAACCTTTTCGGTTCAGTACCGCGTGCGCGTGGAATAAACCTACTCGACCACACCGACGATTGGCCCGAGGTCTGATCCGATCTCATTTCGGTTGATTTGCGGGGCAAAAATCCGGCTCACCTGACCATCGAGGAAAAGGGCGTTCGGAACGCCAATCGTGTCGCGAAACAAAGTGGCGAAATCATAGAAGGTCACGGCGGCATCTGAGATGACGAAATAGACGGTTTGCGCATCCGCGCTGACCCCAACCCCGTTGCGCCGACGGTGGGACGTCCCATCCGGGTTCAGCCCGGGATGCAGCGCGCCATCGATGACCAGCATCGGACCAGACTGCGTTGCATAAATCGGATCGATTTCGCGCTCTAAATAGGTCTCACTCTCAGTTACACCGGCTTCATCGCCGCTGAGCCAAAACACGCCATTTGGTTTGAGATGGAAATTTCCCGGCCCATCATTGGTATTGACGCTCGCGCGGTCGCCGAATTGGTCGCGGAAGAAGCCGACGGGTCGTCGATCCTCATGATACATTCCGCCATTCATCGCAAAGACCAGCACTTCACCTTGCTCATCCAACTCGCGTTCAAGTGTGTTAAACTGCAAATAAGGTTGATCGTTCGCATCGCTGTGAAACAAGCGGATATCATCATCTGCGATCGCGAACGCGCACACGGTGTAAGGATCGCCCGCGTGCTGCACGGTTTCGCAATTTGTCGCCACCTTGCTCTGGCCTGATGTATCGCCAATCGGATTGGGCGAACATGCTGCAAACAGGACAATACAGACAGAAGCCAAGACAACGCGGCGCAAGGCAGTCTCCAAGTAAATCAAACCAGGTGAATCCATTAACTAACATGAGGGGTTTCGCGCGCCCAATCAACGGAGTGTTCACGCTAATCTGTCACAAGCCTCATTGGTGTATTGGTGGAGTCGAGTATGGACAAGGCGACAGCCCTGACAATCGATGGTGCGCGGTCCTCTTGGACGCGGCTTGGTGCAAGTCCTTATATTGCAACGGCGTTCTTATCCGCTGCGCTCATTTTCCTTGTGCAACCGATGTTTGCAAAAATGGCGACACCGCTTCTGGGGGGCGCGCCAAATGTTTGGAATGTCTCGCTCGTTTGCTTCCAAGCCGCGTTGCTCCTCGGTTATGCCTACGCGCACCTGCTCAATCATTTCGTCGAGTCTCTTCGCACGCAAATCGCCATACACACAGGCCTGTTATTCCTCGCCGCCTTTGTGCTTCCATTCGAGCTCTCGACCGTCTTGGGGGACCCAGACCCCACGCAACCGAGCTTTTGGCTCATCGGCGTGTTCGCGATTTCCATCGCGCCGCCTTTCGCCATCATTTCTGCCACAGCGCCCCTGATCCAGGCCTGGTACAGCCGCTCTGGACGGGCCGACGCGCATGATCCGTATCATCTCTACAGTGCCAGCAATATTGGCTCAGTGATCGGCCTGATCGCCTATCCCGTCCTGCTCGAGCCGTTTTTGCCCGTCGCCGCTCAGACCATGGCGTGGTCGCTCGGATATGGGGCGCTTGCCATAATCCTCATCGCATCCGGATGGATCGCCCTGAACACGGGCGGTGGCGCGCGCCCTGCCACTGCTGAAGATGCGATGACCCTCGATCAAGAAACGTCGGAAAACAAGTGGACGCAGCGCCTCTGGTGGTTGGCCTGTGCCTTTGTACCATCCAGCCTTTTGGTCGGCGTCACCAGCCATATTTCGACAGATGTTGCCAGCGTCCCGTTCCTTTGGGCGCTTCCGCTTGCGCTTTATATCAGCACCTTCATCATCGTATTTTCGAAGACCCCAGCGATCCGATTGGAGACATCAAATCGGTTGCTCCCAATTGCTGTTGCGATTGCCCTCTTCACGCTGCCGAGCATTATTACACCCTCGCTGTTCATTTCTCTGGCAATCAGTCTGATCGCCATCTTCGTCGCCGCGATGCTGGGTCATGGCGCGCTCGCAGACCAACGACCCGCGGCCAATCGGTTGACAGAATTCTATCTGCTAATGTCGCTTGGCGGGGTTCTCGGCGGCGCCTTTAATGCTCTGCTTGTGCCGGTGATCTTCAACTCGGTCATCGAGTACCCACTGATGCTGCTGGCGATTTTGTTGATCCGGCCAGGCCTGCGCTGGATGGGCAAAGGCCGCACGCGGGTTTGGGCCATCGCCGCTTTGATTGCCCTGGCCGCAGCGTTCATCCTGCGACTGATCGGTGGCACGGACCCGTTCATGGCCTATCGAGCGCTGTTGATTTTGGCGGTGGCGAGCATCGTCATGAGCTCTCAAAGCAAGCTCGGACCGGTGATTGCAGCTGCATGTGCTTGGGGCATTGGCGTCATCGCAAACCCGATGTCTGGTGGGGTCTCAGATCGAAGCTTTTTCGGCGTCGTCAAAGTGATTGAACAGGGCGATTATCGCGTTCTGATGCACGGGACAACGGCGCATGGGGCCCAATTCATCGGCGGATCGGACACGTTACGCCCAACAACTTACTATGCGCCAGGCACGCCGATTGGCGATGTGTTCACCGCCAATACGCAGCCCGGACAAATTGGGGTCATTGGCTTAGGCGCCGGGTCGGTCGCGTGCTTTGCGCGCCCCGGACAAGACTATGTTTATTACGAAATTGACCCCTTGGTGGCTCAATTCGCGCAAGACGACCGCTACTTCTCCTATCTTTCGAATTGCACGCCGGACGCGAAAATCATCCTGGGTGATGGCCGGCTTAGCCTTGCGGCGGAGAAAGACAGCACGTTCCGCCTTTTGCTGATAGATGCGTTCAGCTCAGCCTCGGTTCCGGCACACTTGCTGACCCGCGAAGCCGTCGAGTTATATTTGTCCAAGCTGTCAGACGACGGCGTCCTGGTGATGCATGTGTCGAACAAGCATATGAACCTGAAAACGCTGGTGGCGCGGATCGCAAATGATTTGGGCGTCCCAGCCCGCTACAAATACTCGATCGCCGACCCAAACCAGGCAAGCGAATATGAATCTCAGGCGAGCCAGGTTGTGATTATCGCGAAATCGGAAGCGGCCTTTTCGACGTTAGATCTGCAACCAGGATGGTCACCGCTAGAGGGTGATGGCAAACGTCCATGGAGCGATGATTACTCCAACGTGCTCGGCGCGATTTTAGACCGCAACTAAGCGCTCAACCTTGGGCGGACTTGGCGAGGTCGATCCAATGCTCGACCTCGGTCTTATCGACATTATTGTCGCCGCCCCAAAGCACACGTGCCCCTTGCGGTGTGTCGAGGAAGGTCGTCGCGGCGGTCAAGACTTTGGTCGCGGAAGCGCGCGCCAAGTCGTCAACCGAGCGTATACCGGCACCGACCAGGATTTGACTGTCCAAAACACGCAGCCCGGGCGCATCAACCATCAGCCGCGTCTGGTCCTGCCAGTCGGTGAGTGTGTCGGTTTTGATATAGCGAACACTCAACGCACTTGCCGTCTCTGCTGGATCCGCATTCAATAAGTCGCCAATTGTATAGATATCGACCTGTTCGAGCCGCGAAGCAGTTTTTGGACCAATCGAGGGCGCATCCACAACAGGGTCTTCCAAAGACAACGCGTTCGACCGCGGCGCTGGCTCAGACGTTTCGGTCTCTTCTTCAATTTCGGGATTCTGTTGCGGCGACGCCTCGGCGGCGTTGAGCTCAGCGAGCATCGCTTCGGCCGGACTTGGAGTCGCATCTTCGACCGGTTCAACGGTCGGCTCCGGCTCGGAAACAGATGCGTCTTCAATCGCAGCTGTTTCGATCACGATGCTGTCCTTTACCGGTTCAACCGCGGCTTCTACGGGTTCAGTTTCACGCTCAGTATCTGGCTCTGGAGTCTCGCCAGCCGTCGCGCTGAGCGTGGCTTTTGCCGCTTCCAAGGCGGAGGCCATTTCAAACGCGACGGGCAAGTCTTCATCAGGAATATCGAAAACAACCGGATCTGGCGCGAGGCTCGCGGTGCGCTGAACCGCGCGAGGTTTTGGCGCCGATCCATCGACCGGGACGGGGACCACTTTAAGCTGGTACTCGACCGGTTTTGGCGGCTTGGCGAGCGGCACATGCTTGGTCCCGATCGGACGCAGCGGCATCGCATCAAGCCATTCAATCGGCTGACGCAAGATATGCTTACAATGCAAGGCGCGGATCTTCTTATCGTCGTCCGGCAACGTCTTGATGACTTTGCCCGTCTCGACGAATTCTTCATACATCGCTTCAACTTGCTTGCGATCGTTAGCGTCAGACATACGCTTGGTGATCTTGCGGATCGGGATGTCTAAGGCGGCGAAATAACCCGGCAGATCGAGATCCACTTTTTGGGGTTTCACACCCGCTTCCGCAAAGGCGCGTTCAAACAAGACCGCGACGCCCGCTGTGGCATAGGCGACCAGATCTGCGATTATGTCGAGGAGCGTTTGGTCCAAGCCTTCGGGCGGATTGGAAACCCCTTTGTGCAGGTCATAGTGGTCGATAAAGGTTTGATAATGCGGATGCGAATAATGCGCGCCAGCGAGGACCATATCGGCGACGAACCCGGTCTCCGTACCCGCCGAAACGTTCGGATACCCGCGCACATCGATCAGTGCTTTGATCGTATCGCGAGATTTCGCGATTGACCATTCGAGCGCCCGGTGGATTGCGCCTTCTTCTTCGGTTTGGCCCGTGTGAAAGGGCTGAATCGGGTCGGCATAATAATGGGTCAGCACACCCAGTGAGTAAGCGGCTTTCGACCACTTTTTCTCGCGCAGCGCTTCGACCGCTTTGCCGTACCATTCCATGGCTTTATCGCGGGCGCCGCCCCACTCGCCATCGCCAACATGCAAAACATGGTTTTTGAAGTCTCTGAACTCGCTATCCGGCGCTTTTGCGCCTTTAAGCAGCGCCGTATGATGCTTCAGCAGAAGGTTTTTCCAATCCTCAGCATGCTCACCCTTAAACAGCTGCAACGCATCGAATGCGATATAGTGATGGGTCGAGCGACACCGGTGCGCGATGATCACAAGCTCGAGCAAGTTCATAGTCAGCCCCTCTGACGGCCTTGATTGAACCGCCAGCCCTAAGGTGATTTGCGCGTGACACAAATGTCGCCAAAGGGGCGACGACCGGGGTCCAATTCGTTAATCTTTTCCTGACATTTGCGCCGGAACAGTTAACAGCGGCTTAACCTTTGTGTTTCGGCTTCACCGGGCGCATCAGGCCTTCTTGGGCGACACTCGCAACCAATTGGCCCTCACGCGTAAAGATCGACCCACGATTAAAGCTCCGCGCCCCGCCCGCATATGGACTATCCATGGTGTAGAGATGCCAGTCACTAAAGTTAATTGGCGCATGGAACCACATGGCATGATCTAGGCTGGCTGACATCAACTCACCCGTCATCCAAGACACGCCGTGCGGGCGGTTACCGGTCCCAAGCAGAGACATGTCCGAGGCATACGCCATCAAGCAATGATGCAGCCAAGGCTGTTCATCAATTTCGCGGCCCACCCGGAACCATAGGTGCTGTGTGTCTTCTACTTTTTCCGGCTTGAGCGGATCGAGAGGATCAACTTCGCGAATTTCGATCGGACGTGGCCGCATGAAATGACCGCGCGCGCGCTCAGGTAGCCGCTCAGCGAACTTTTTGCGCCATTCAATCCGGTCATCCAAAGTCTCTGGCATCGGTACATCCGGCTTATTGTGTTGGTGATGCCACCCATCTTCAAGCTTATGGAAAGAGACCGCCATATTGAAAATCTGCTTACCATGCTGGATCGCAACGACCCGCCGCGTCGTAAAACTGCCGCCATCTCGGGACCGGTCGACCTCGTAAATGATCGGGATCGAGGGATCGCCAGGCCGCAGGAAATAAGCATGTAAAGAATGGCAGGTCCGGGTCTCGGTATCGACCGTGCGATAAGCGGCGACCAAGGACTGCGCGATGACCTGTCCCCCAAACACACGCTGATTGGTTTCGTTTTCTGGGCTCTGTCCGCGAAACAGGTCGATTTCGAGGCGCTCCAAATCCATCAAATGTAGCAAATCGCCAACAGGATCAGACATTTCGATGCCCTTTCATAAAAAAACACGTGCGCAGGAGAGATTTCGTATGCCAGATACTAGAAACGGCGGCTGGCGCAACCTAGGTGACGTTCATAAAACACTGGGTAGGAATCAAAAGGCAATTAAACATGGGCGTGTTTCAAACCATTCAACGCGAAGTCGGAACCATTATGACCTTGCGGCGGTTCAAAAAATGGACCGATGATATCACCCCAGACTCGACCAACTTGGTTGCTGATGATTTCGAAAAGGCTGTCGACAAGTATCCAAACAATGTTGCGTGGCGCTTCGAAGGCAACCTGATCACTTACAGCGAAATGGACGCAACCGCGAACAAAGTCGCAAACTGGGCGCTCGGTCTTGGCTTGCAGGCGGGCGATGCCGTGGCGCTGTTCATGGAAAACCGTCCAGAATATGTGTCGATCTGGTATGGTTTGTCGAAGATTGGCGTGGTGGTTGGGCTGATCAATCACAATCTGACCGACAAAGCCCTCGCGCACTGTGTGAACATTGCCGACGCCAAGCTGATCATTACCGGCGCAGATCAAGACGAGGCGATCCGCAGCGCCGATGGCCTGTTTGAAGGGAACCCAAAAATTTGGAGCCTTGGCGGTCAAGAAGGCGAAGATTTGACCCAATCGCTGGCTGGCGCGTCAGATGCCCGCCCGGATCGCCAATACCGCGCGCATCTGCTCGGAAAGGATCTGTGCTTATATGTCTATACGTCCGGCACGACGGGCTTACCGAAAGCCGCGCGCCTGACGCAAGCGCGCACGCAAGGCATGCTGCGATCCTTCATTGCACCCTGCAAAATCACATCCCGCGACCGGATTTACATCACCCTGCCCTTATATCACGGAACCGGCGGGCTGTGCGGGGTTGGCCAAGCCTTGATGACAGGGGCCAGCATCATTCTGCGCAAGAAGTTTTCAGCCAGCAATTTTTGGGATGATGTCGCCGACCAAGGCGCAACCTCAATTGTCTATATTGGCGAGCTTTGCCGCTATCTGGTCAATTCTCCTGAACATCCAAAAGAGAAGGCACATGCTCTGCGCACCGGATTTGGCAATGGCTTGCGGCCCGACATTTGGGAAGAGTTTCTGACCCGGTTCAATATTCCCGGCGTGTGCGAGTTCTATGGCTCAACAGAAGGCAATGTCAGCTTCCTCGGCTTTGACGGCAAAGTCGGCGCGGTTGGCCGTATCCCGAGCTATCTGGAAAATGGTCCGTTCGGACACATCGCCTTTGTGAAATTTGATGTCGTCGAAGAGCAACCCATTCGCAGCAATGAAGGCTTTTGCATCAAAACACTCCCCGGCGAACCTGGCGAAGCGATCGGCAGAGTCGGCGATGATACGCGTACCCGCTTTGAAGGCTATAGCGATGAAGACGCGACGAAAAAGAAAATCCTTCGCGATGTGTTTGAGAAAGGTGACATGTGGTTCCGGACGGGCGATCTGATGTCGAAAGACGAGCTCGGCTATATCTACTTTGTCGATCGGATCGGCGATACATTCCGCTGGAAAGGCGAAAATGTATCGACCAATGAGGTTGCTGAATTCGTCGCCAAAGCGCCTGGCGTCGCCACGGCAAATGTCTATGGCGTCAGCGTCCCGGGAACCGATGGCCGCGCCGGCATGGCCGCGATCACGACCAAGGGCGAGGTCGATTTCGATACGCTTTATGCCTGGCTCAGCGAGCAACTTCCGAAATATGCAATCCCGCTTTTCTTCCGGGTTCAGCAAGAAGCCGAAACCACTGGCACGTTCAAGTATCGCAAAGTCGAGTTGGTCAAAGAAGGCTTTGATCCGGCAGCGGTCAGCGAGCCGCTATGGTATTATGATCCGGAGTCCAACAAGTATGAGCCGCTGACCCCAGACGCTTATGAGACCATTCTGTCTGGTGCGGTGAAGTTCTAAATCGCCGTGAGGCCATCTTCAAATGAGTGAGCCTGAAGCCCCGAAAGGGCGCGTCCTGATCATTGCCGGTTCCGATAGTGGCGGCGGCGCTGGCATCCAAGCCGACATCAAGGCTGTGACGATGCTTGGCGGCTACGCGATGACCGCGATCACCGCCATCACGGCGCAAGACACAACCGGCGTGCATGGCGTCTGGCCCGTCGCGATTGCGGCTGTAACCGCGCAAATGCACGCCTGTCTCACCGATATTGGCGCTGATACAATCAAGACTGGCATGCTCGGAACCGCTCAATTGGTTGAGCAGGTCGCTGAGACTCTCGATGCTGAGGCGAAAGACATACCCGCGGTGATTGACCCCGTTATGATCGCCACCTCTGGCGACCGATTGGTCGACGAAGCAGCAATGAGCGCTCTATCGTCTCTGTTGATTCCAGGCGCTGCGCTGCTCACGCCGAACGCGCCCGAAGCTGAGTTGCTGACCGGCAAATCCGTTGATGGTTTGAACGGCCAGAGACGCGCCGCTGATGCGCTCTTAGAGCGCGGCGCAAAAGCAGCTTTGGTCAAAGGCGGGCATATTCCCGGCAAAACGATCCATGATGTGCTCCAAACCCAGCACGGCGAATGGATCTTTGAGAGCCCGCGAATTGATACAAGATCGACGCATGGAACCGGTTGCACACTGGCGAGCGCCACAGCCGCCCTCCTCGCCCAAGGCCATTCAATCAATGCGGCTGTGGAAACTGCACGCGATTATTTGCATGAAGCGATCAAGCACGCGCCAGATCTTGGCCATGGGCATGGTCCTGTCGCGCACAATTGGCAGATCTGCGATCAGCAAGACTGAACCATCGCTTAGAATTCATGGTTTGTGCGCGCGGGGCGACTGTGACAGCTATGCGGCTGACACAGGAGACCGACATGGCGACTATTCCATTTGTTCAAATCGATGCTTTTGCCAGCCGACCTTTCGAGGGCAACCAAGCCTGCGTCATGCCGCTTGAGGCCTTCCTGCCGGATGCAACGCTTCAGAGCATTGCCGCAGAGAACAATGTTGCCGAAACAGCTTTTATTGTTCCGCTGGAGGATGGCGTTTGGGACTTACGCTGGTTTACCCCGGCAGTCGAAGTGCCGCTCTGTGGCCATGCAACGCTCGCAGCTGGTCACTTCCTTTACGCAGTCGAGGGGTTTCAGGGGTCACAAATTCGCTTCCGAACGCGTCTATCAGGAGATCTATTGGTCGCTCGGCGAGACGAAGATCACCTCGAGATGGACTTTCCTGCGCAGCCCTTCAAAGAGATCGCGCCAAGCCAAGACATTATCGACGCGCTCGGCGCCCCGCCCATTCAGTGCTTTGATGGTCCGTACTATGTCGCGCTGTATGAACGGGCTGAAGATATCCATGCGCTCGCGCCAAACCTCGACCGGCTCAAGTCACTTGGCAGTGTTGATCCAAATTGGGGGGTCGGTAATTTTGGCTGTATGGCCTTGGACGGAGACGGTGTTGACGTCACCAGCCGTTTCTTCGCGCCAGGGAGCGGGATCCCAGAAGATCCTGCAACCGGCAGTTGGCATTGCCTCGTCTCGCCCTTGGTTGCACATCTGACCGGTCGCGTACGCGCGCAGTGCTATCAAGCCTATCCAGGACGCGGCGCCTATATCGAAACCGAGCTGGTGGGTGACCGCGTCAAACTGCGCGGCACATGCGTAACCGTCATCGAAGGCGTGTTTAGGCTTTAGAAATTCAGTCAGATGTTCCAGAATTGAGCGGCACGCGCGAATCGATATACTTATATTTTGTCAGAATCTTGTTCTTATTACTGTTATTATCAAACTGTTATATAAATAATGGTTCTTGAGGGGCAGAAGATAAGAGAATTGTTCTTTGATTGCTGCAGATTACATCGTTGTTGGCGCCGGGGCCTCGGGTATTTCGTTCGCAGATACAATTGTCAGCAATAGCGACTTCAGCGTCGCGATTGTTGATGTCAATTCAGCGCCCGGTGGGTCTTGGCGGTACGCACACGACTTTATGCAACTCGACCTGCCGATTGATTGTGCGGGCGTGAACAGTGTCCCGGTTGGCGTAGAGCCGCAAACGCGCCCGCAAACCGCGCATATGTTGACCTATTATGATGAGGTGATCACCGATCGTTTGCTTGCATCTGATCAGGTTCAATATTTTTCAGACTGTTATCACTTGGGCGCAGGGCTTGTTCATGCCGTTGGGTGGAATACGCGCGTTCGCTTCGACGCCCGCCGAAAGATCGTCGATGCGACGCAATGCTGGCACCGAACACCGGCGCGCGAGACGCCGTCTTTTGCCAGCGACCCAGACGTCTTGATGATCACGCCCAATGACCTGTCCTCGGTTTGGTCTGTTGCCGCAGGGTTGCATCGGAAGTACTGCGTATTGGGGGCCGGCAACGCAGCCGTCGATACGGTCAGTCAATTGCTGAGTCTTGGCGTCAATCCCGATCAAGTTTGCTGGGTGAAACCCCGCGATAGCTGGTTTCTCAACCGCGAGTCATTCACGCCGAGGGCGTGGCTAAACACGCTTCAAGCGATTTCGGAGACCCAGGAGACGGGCCGATTATTGACCAATCTCGAACGGGCCGGGCACCTCGTCCGTATCTTTCGTGATGAAACACCCACCATGTTCCATGCGAATGTGCGGTCCAACGCACAGCTCGCTCCTCTAAGAGAAATCACACATGTAGTCCGCAAAGGCCGTATTCAAAGTCTGTCATCTCTCGGAATCATTCTCGATGATGGTGTCGAACCGATGCCGGAACGCACGCTCTACATCGATTGCACAACCAGCCGCGTCGAAGCACGGCCACGCCCAGCGGTGTTTGAAAACACCGCCATCACCATTCAGATGCTGCAAATTGCATCTGCAGAATTCAGTGGCGCGCTGACGGCTATAACCGAGTTACTTGATCTCTCTGACGGGGAGAAAAACCGTCTTTGCACACCGCTCTCGCTACCGGATACGGCCGCTGATTTCGCGCGCGTGTATATGGAGAATTTGCGCAATAAATCGACGTGGCTCACGCAACCCGGATTACATGAATGGTTGGCACAAAACCGTCTCGGCAGCGCCGGGAAGTTTTTGTCATCGATCCTATCCGAACCTGCCAATCGCGGATTCGCGGTTCGGCAAATTCAGCACTTGATGTGCGCGGCTGCGAACATTCTCGATCAGGATGTCAAACGAAACTCGCTTCCGAGCTTCAGCGTGATTAATGAACCGTCGCGGCCCCATTTGCGGACAGTGACCGAGCCTGACTGATCCATCGCTCACGCTCGACCCGACCCTTAAAAGACAGAAAATCATCCACCCAAAGCGCTTCGGTATCAGACCAATTTGCGATTTGTTTGAAGTGGTAGATGCCAAGGTCATTCAAGCGCGCCGACAATTTCGGACCGATCCCTTTAATGCGGGTGAGATCGTCGGCTTTTCCATTCGGTGCGGGCAGTGTTTTGGGCGGCGCTAAACTCACGTCTTGTGGTGTGTTTGGCTCAGAGCTCTCGATCGCGAAGGCCGTGCCTTTTGTTCGTTTGAATGTGTCGAACCATTCGACCAGGGCGGACCCTGTCATTGTGTTCGGAACACGCATCCAGGCGGGCATACTTTCAAGAAACCGCGCTGTGTTCTGCCAATGCCGCAAATTAAAATCAGAAAACGTCCGCAGCAGCTCGCTTGCGACCGTCTCATCATCTGAATCAAGCGGCGCTTTGCGGCCAACGCTGCCAGCCTGGCTCATCAAGATTTGTGAGGTCTGACGCGAAAAATCGGTCCAGGCTTGAAGGCTTTCCTGCCAATAGCCAAACGGCGTTAGCGGGGCAGACTCTTGGGGTAAATCTTGTTTCGACATCTCGCATCCAACTTTATGTTGCACCGCACAATAACAATTTGCCCGAATAAGAGCAAGCCTTCGACATTTGCGTGCCTTGCGAAGCGGCTTATCAGTCGCGCATGAGTTCTAACTATTCTGGCAAAGTTATGGTCTTCGACTCGGGGATGGGGGGTCTTACGGTGGCGCGGGAGATCCAGGCCTTGGCCCCCGGCATCTCTGTCACTTATGCAGCGGATAGCGGGTTCTTCCCCTATGGAGATAAAACTGACGACGCCCTTCGGGCGCGCCTGCCGCAAGTTGCAAAAGCGCTCTGCGATGCCGCGCAGCCGGATGTCTTCGTCATCGCCTGCAATACGGCCAGCACTTTGGCGCTTGAAGAGGTTCGGGCCGCGCTCAAGATCCCTGTGGTTGGCACGGTTCCCGCGATCAAGCCCGCCGCTCAACTGACCCGGACCGGCACAATCGGGCTCCTTGCAACCCCAGGTACGGTAAAGCGCGCCTATACCGCGCAGCTAATCGAAGATTTTGCTCGTGATGTGCGCGTCATCATGCATGGCTCGGTTGAGCTGGTGCGGATGGCCGAACAAATTGCGGCAGGGGAAGCGCTTTCGCTCGACGCATTTCGAACCGCCCAAGCCCCGCTTTATCAATCTGATGGCGGCGATGAGATCGACGTGGTTGTGCTGGCCTGCACACATTTCCCGCTGATCCGGGGTGAGTTGGCCGCAACCGCGCCTCACCCTGTGACATTCATCGATAGTGGCGAGGCGATTGCCCGGCAGACGCTGCGGGTCTTGCCCGATGAACGTCGTGCAGCGCCCGCGACGAACCGCGTTTGGCTAACCAGCGCGCCAGAGGATCAGCCGCGTCTGGTTGAAGTCTGCCACCGCTTTGGCTTTCACCAGGTCACGCATTTAGCTGTTTAAAGCGGACGCACTTGCATCAAGCTGTAACAATTGGTCGCTAAGGACCGCGCAACACTGAGTTTGGAGACGCCTGTGCGCGCGATTATTGGACTGGTTTTGGCGGCTTCTGTCACAGCGTGCGGACCGGATGTCAAATTGTCAGAGATTCCGGAACAGCAAGCGGCAACGCCGATTTATGCGTTGGGCGAAGCTCAAAAGATCAAAATCGTCGGGTCCTCAACGGTTGCGCCTTTCTCAACCACGGTGGCCGAACAATTTGGAGCGGTCTCCACGCATCCCTCGCCAATTGTCGAAACCACTGGCACTGGCGGCGGCTTCAAAGCCTTCTGCAACGCCATCGGCCCCGATGAGCCGTCGATCGTCAATGCCTCTCGTAAGATCAAAGAAGGCGAAGCGGCTTTGTGTGCTGATGCCGGGATCGCGCCTCCGGTCGAAGTCAAAATCGGGTATGATGGGATTGTCATCGCCAATGCGAAAAACGGTCCCGATCTCAATCTCACCAAGGAAGAGATTTTCCGCGCCCTCGCCGCCAATCTGCCAGATGGCAATGGCGGCTGGCAAAAAAACCCCCACCGCACCTGGCGAGATATTAGTCCCGAACTTCCAGATATGCGCATTATCGTTTCAGGCCCGCCGCCAACATCTGGAACACGCGATGCGTTTGCTGAGATCGCGCTTGAAAACGGCGCGCTCGCATTTCCAGAACTCGCGGCGTTGAAAGAGCAAGACCCGGCTGCGTTTACCGCTCGGGCGCGCGAGATTCGCAATGATGGCGCTTGGATTGATAGCGGCGAGAATGATAGCTCCATCATCAACACGTTGCTGCGCAATGAAGATGGGGTTGGCGTGCTCGGTTACTCGTTCCTCGAACAGAATTTGGATCGCATAAAGGCGGCTCAAATTCGTGACGTCGCGCCGACATTTGAAAATATTTCAAGCGGCGCCTATGGCGTCTCGCGCAGCATGTATTTTTATGTGAAGCGTGAGAACCTTCCACTGGTTCCAGGGCTCGCTGACTTTGTTGCAGAGTTCACCCAAGAAGATGCCTGGGGCACTGACGGGTATCTTGCCGAAAAAGGGCTGATTCCCCTCCTGCCAGAAGATCGCGAGCAGGTGCGCACGATGGCGCTTGCCGAACTTATAGATCCGAAAAATCAATCTGAGTTGGAGGATGACCCGTCGCGTCCGCAAACCGGAGAAGATCTTCCCGACTAATCGCCGTGGTCGCTGTGTTGACCAGCGGATGAAAATTAACTGTGTCAAAGCCCATCAAAGCTGCGTCTATGATGAACCGAACGCGCTGGTCTTTATCATTCATGAGCGCAAATGCCGTGACCGAGCCCGGCTGAACGCCAAGGCAATCAAACATGAGCTCCGCGCTGGCAAATGATAGCCGCCGCGTCCCGATCCGTTTGTGCAATTGATTGAGTTTCAGCATGCTGTCGGCCCAAGCCGAAATCAAAACAATCGTCCCGTCCTTATCCTTCATGAAGAGATTCTTGGAATGCCCGCCCGGCATCGAGGCTTTCAGATGTCGACCTTCCTCAACCGTGAACGTCGCCGAATGCTGCACCGTCGCGTGGGCAATCGCCTGTTGATCGAGGAATGCAAACAAGTCTTCTGGGGTTGCAGGCATCTCGGCCTTGAGGCAGGAAATCGGCACAGGGTCAAGACCGATCACAAGGTGAATGTATGGAACTCGACTGCTATAAAATCTACGATGTCGCGCCAGAGATCGTTCCGGGTCGCAGCACGCGTGATTGGATGGATGCGTTCCCAGATCGCCAACCTTATCGATGTTTGCCACTGTCGATGGCGAACTCTACGGGCTGGGAAATCTTATGCCCAATGGACATCAAGATCGTTTGGAATGGCGGCCCGCGAAAAGAAGATATTTTTCTGTTTACACGCGGAGACCCAAACGCGATCGCGTCATTCGCCGATAGCCACTTTCAACGCGGCATCGTCACCTTCCATACCGGTCACCTGTTCCGCACCCCGCCCGGCTGGGGCTTGATGGCGATGGGGGCGCCCAATCACATTAAAGACGGCATTGCGCCACTGACCGGCCTAGTCGAGACCGATTGGCTGCCCTTTCCGTTCACAATGAATTGGCAAATGACCCGCCCCGGCGAGGTGGTTTTCGAAAAGGGTGAACCGTTTTGCTTCATCGTGCCGATGCAGCACGGAAAGCTGGAAGAGATTCAGCCGATCCGGAAAAAACTCAGCACCAATCCAAAACTCGAAAAAGAATATCATGGCTGGTCGCAAAGCCGAGGCGAGTTTAACGAGCGCCTGGTCTCCGGCGATCAGGACGCCGTAAAGGCTGGATGGCAGCGCCACTATATGCGTGGTGAGAAGCAAACGGGCGACAAAATCGATAGTCACGTCACGAAACGTAGGTTGAAGCCACCGAAAAACGTTTAGGGCGCGATCGCCTTGATTCTGGTCGCGAATTCGCCGTGATTCATCGCCACGGTACAGGTGGATGGAGGTGATGATGCGTAGACTTAGTCTCTTGATTGGATGCGGACTTTTGGCGCTTTCTGCCTGTGGCGGCGGTGGCGGCGACTCGCGCGAGTCTTTACCCGCGCCAGCGCCTGTCATGTCTGAATTTTCTGGAGATTTTGGATCGGACGGCGCGCTGCAAAAAGCCGGGGCACAAGACGAGTTCTCGCCGAGCGAACCGGCCACCGGCGACCCCGCTGCAGAGCAATTTATTGCCTACAGTCATAGTCTTGGACTGAGCCTTCCCAAGGGCGGTGTTGATCCGATGATGGCGACCCACACCGAGGCCTGCCGTGCGGCGGGCACATCGACCTGTATCGTCATCAATTCCAATGTGTTCAGCCAAGAAGAAGACTATGCGTCCGGCAATCTCTCTATTCGCGCCGCACCCGATTGGATCGAACAGTTTCTATCCACTGTCGAAGGCGAAACGGATCAAGCCGGAGGCGACATCACCCAGCGCTCAACCCGCGCCGAAGACCTGACGCGGCAAATCATCGATACCGGCGCCCGCTTGGACGCGCAAAAGACCTTACAAGGCCGGCTCTTAAACCTGCTCGAACGCCGCGATGGCGAGCTCGGCGAACTCTTACAAATCGAACGTGAACTTGCCCGCGTCACTGGAGACATTGAGAGCATTGAAGCGCAATTGAAAACACTGAGATTGCGCGTCTCAATGTCGTCTTTGGACATCAGCTATCAGACCAAGGTTCCGGCCTTTAGCGGCTCGCGTGAAAATCCGCTTGGCGAAGCGTTTGGCGACTTTTTCTACAATCTCTCTGGCGCGATTGCGTCAGTGATCACAGCCTTCGCGGTTGGATTGCCCTGGATCTTGCTGATCGGATTGTTCGCTTGGATCTGGATGAAACTGATTTGGCCGCGTCTGCGGGGTAAGAAAAAACCCGCCAAATAGCCCTTTCGAAGTGCCTATTCAGACTGCACGTTTAGCAGCGCATGGCCGATCACGGCCTTCAAATAGTCCTGACTGAAGGGTTTCGTAATCAGGTAAGATGGCCCCTCATTTGAGGTCGATAGATACTTTTCAGGATAGGCGGTGATATAGACCACCGGAATGTTGCTCGAGAGCTCCATCGCGGCGATCGCATCGGTTCCAAGCGATCCGTCCGCCAGCATAATATCGCAGAGAATAATATCCGCCTTGTGCTCGAGGTTGAGCGCCACCCCATCTGCCGCCGTCGAA
>JBCBQS010000002.1:0-37875 GCA_039820085.1 Pseudomonadota bacterium | reverse complement strand
CGCGACATTATCGTGATTATTGGCGCCCTTGATTCATGCCGCAATCTCGCCCAATCCCTCTTTTACATCATCGCGCCACGGCCGATTCTCATAGTCGAAGGAAGCTCCATCATGTCTCGTCTTGTCGTTAGTTTGAGCCTCATCGCTTTATTGCCGTCCTTGGGCGGGTGCGCCACCGCGATCCTCGGTGCTGCAGGCGCGACCGCCGTCACAGCCACACAAGAGCGCTCATTCGGCGAGGCCCTCGACGATGCTGCGGTCTCGAATGAGCTGAAATCAAAACTGCTCGCCAATGGCGGCATGGGGGAAGTCGACGTCGAAGTCGCTGCTGGCCTGGTGCTCTTATCCGGGCGTGTTCAAACCCCAGAGCTGCGCCTCAAAGCAGAGAGCATCGCCTGGTCGGTCAAACGCGCCAGCGATGTCGCAAATGAGATCAAAATTGAGTCGCCGGGCGGGTTCTTCGCCAATGCCTCAGACGAATTGATTTCGACCCGCGTGCGAGCTCGGTTGCTTGGCTCATCGTCGGTGCAGGCCAACAATTTCAACGTCGAAACCTATGGCGGCACAGTCTATCTTCTGGGGATTGCTCGCTCGCCCGATGAGCTTGAAAAAGCCGCTGAAGAAGCCAGCAAGGTTGGCGGCGTGAACCAAGTTGTCTCCTATGTCCGGCTCCGCAATTCACGCGGTGAGGTCGTACCTTATACGCCGGACTCGCCTGCTGATTTTGAATCCGGCGAATTGTTCGGTGGCCCAGGCAGCTGAGCCCCATCCGAAGAAGTTCTTTGCAATCAAGCTGATCGTCCTCATATAGGCGGCGGCCAAAGTGAGGAACGAATATGAGCCTACGCGTCGCGATCCAGACCGATCCCCTTGAGACCGCGCAGGTCGAGTCCAATACCACATTCGCATTGGCCGAAGCGGCGCAAAAGATTGGCGCGGAGCTGTTTGAGTATCAGCCGGAAGATTTGTCGTATCGAGAGGGGAAGATCACGGCGTATGCGCGGCCGATGACGGTGCAGCGCGTGCCGGGCACACCCGCGATTTTTAAAGAGCGGATCACCCTGGATATGCGCGAAGATGTCGATGTCGTCCTGATGCGCCAAGACCCCCCTTTCGACATGGCCTATATCACCGCTTGTCATTTGTTAGAGCTGCTCAAGCCGGATACATTGGTGCTAAATGACCCGGAGCATGTCCGATCCGGACCCGAAAAGCTTTACCCGTTATTGCTGCCCGAGTTTATGCCGCCAACGCTCATCTCGCGGGACCGAAACGAGATCCAAGCCTTCCGTGCGGATCATAAAGACGTCATCGTCAAACCGCTTTACGGTTTTGGCGGCGGCGACGTGTTCAGGGTCAAACCCGAGGACAGTAATTTCAATCCGCTCATTGAGTTGTTTCTGGGTCGAACGCGCGAGCCCTTGATTGTTCAAGCGTTTCTTCCTGCCGTGGCGGATGGCGACAAACGAATCATTTTAATCGATGGCGAGGTGATTGGCGGCTTTAATCGCGTCCCAATCAAAGGACATGCGCGCTCAAACCTCGCGGTTGGCGGCACGGCTGTACCGAGTGATCTAAGCGAGGACGACCTTGCCATCTGCGCCGCCATTGGCCCGGATCTAAAGGCGCGCGGGCAAGTCCTGGTCGGATTGGATGTGATTGGTGGGCGTTTGACCGAGGTCAATAACACGTCGCCAACTGGGGTTCAGCAAGTCAGAGACTTTACAGGACGCGATCCAGCGGCGATGTTCTGGGACGTTGTGCAAGACAAGCTTGCCAACTCATAGCCTGAACATCAACAATGGAGCTATGACTATGAAAGCTTTTTCAATTGTCTCTCTCCTTGCCCTCGGCATTGCCGGAACGGCCTGTTCACAGACCGTGGAAGCCGCTGAAGAGGACACAGAGACCAAAACAGAAGTCGCCGAAACCAGCACGGAAGTCAGCGGCAGTTTTAATCTCGGGCTCCCGGCTGAACCCGCCATCATAGACGGCACGTCAACCGACGGGTTCAATCTCGGCCTTGGCAGCACGGACGTTGCCAGCACCGATGGGTTTAATCTCGGCACAGACGTATCTGCCTCAAACGGGCTCGCCGCCCTACCAGAGCTCGAAACCGAGATCGGTGAGGACGTCGACCCGCTTGATGAACTTGCCATCGAGACCCCCGATCTAGAAGAGATCGACGACGAAGAGCCGGTTATTCGACTCGAATAAAAGTAAAGATTGTTCTTTATTTGTTCCTATGCTTCTGATACATAAGGTTTCAGAAGCGAGGAGCAGTAATGGTTGCGCGAATAAAAACATTTGCTTTTGAAGGCATAGATGCCAAGCCCGTTGATGTTCAAGTTCACATGGCGGGCGGCAATCAACCCGCATTCATGATTGTCGGCCTGCCCGACAAAGCGGTCGCGGAAAGCCGGGAGCGGGTTCGGGCCGCCTTCAGCGCGATCGGGCTCGCGCTCCCACCGAAACGGATCACTGTCAATCTCGCCCCGGCAGACTTGCCAAAGGAAGGCAGCCATTATGATCTCGCGATCGCGCTTGGCGTGATGGCGGTTATGGGGCTCTTTCCAGCCGATGCCCTTGATGGCCATGCCGCGCTTGGCGAGCTGTCTTTGGATGGTCAATTAGGGCCGAGCGTCGGGGTTTTGCCAGCCGCTATGAAGGCCTTGGAACTCGATCTTCGCCTGATTTGCCCAGCCGTGTGCGGTCCGGAAGCGGCTTGGGCGGGGGATGGCAATCTCGCTGCGGCCAATCTGATCAGCTTGATCAATCACTTTACCGGGCGCACCCCGCTGCATTGCCCCCCTCCAGGCGAGTTGGACGTCCCCGCACCATCGCTCGATCTGCGCGATGTGAAGGGTCAGGATGGCGCAAAGCGTGTGCTCGAAATTGCTGCGGCGGGCGGACACAATCTCCTGTTTTGTGGACCGCCCGGATCCGGTAAATCGATGCTCGCCAAACGATTGCCGGGCCTACTCCCGCCTCTATCTGCGAACGAGCTTTTGGAAGTGTCTCAAATTCAGTCTGTCGCGGGCCTATTAGAACGCGGTCAGCTGTCACGCGCGCGCCCCTTTCGATCACCGCACCATTCAGCCTCCATGGCCGCTTTGGTCGGCGGCGGCATGCGTGCGCGGCCAGGCGAGGTCTCATTGGCCCATCACGGCGTCTTGTTCCTGGACGAGCTACCGGAATTCTCAAGCCAGGTTTTGGATAGTTTACGCCAACCTTTAGAAGACGGCGATGTCACCATTTCTCGGGCCAATCGGCATGTTAAATACCCGGCGCGCTTTCAACTGATCGCGGCGATGAACCCCTGTCGGTGCGGCGGCGGCGCAGGTGAAGCGATGTGCCGCAAAGGCCCCCGCTGCGCGCAAGCCTATCAATCCCGATTGTCTGGACCGTTCTTGGATCGGATCGACCTGTTTTACGACACACCGGCTGTGACCGCGCTGGATCTCTCTTTGCCGACCGCGACCGAGGGAACGCAAGAGGTTGCAGCCCGTGTGGCGGCAGCGCGCGCAATCCAACAAGACCGATCTGAGCCGTCTAAATCGGGCACTTTTGAGCGGCGTTTGAACGTCGATGTGAGCGGCGATCGCCTCGCGCAAATCGCAACGCCGGATGCAGCCGGCCAAGCTTTGCTGGCAGACGCCGCGGTCAAGCTTTCCTTGTCCGCCCGCGCCTATCATCGCGTCTTGAAAGTCGCGCGCACGATTGCCGATCTCGACGGCACAGATGCGGTAAAGCGCGTTCACATTGCAGAGGCATTATCTTATCGCCGCCGCGCCCCAACGGAACACGACGAGCAAGCCAGCCTCGCCATTGCGAATTGAGCCACTTTATTAAGAGAATCCTAAACGGGATCTGATACGCCCGCATTATGGCGGAGAACGAGCCCAAACACCGATCAGAACAAGCCTTCCTGGCGACGGCGAGCCATGAGATTCGCACGCCACTGAATGGCATCTTGGGCACCGTGTCGCTTCTGCTCGAAACCGAACTCGATCCCTCCCAGCGCGAATATGCCGATGCGATCCGCAATTCGGGTGAGCGTCTCTTAGATCTCCTCAACAATGTGCTCGACTTTGCCCGTTTTGATGGGGAGTCGATTGAGCTCTTAGAAAGCCTGTTCCGGCCGAGCGCGCTGGCAAGTGAAGTGATTGAGCTTCTGTCGCCGCGCGCCCATGCCCGCGGCCTCGACATAGCGCTGCGCTGTCATTTTGATGCAGATGAAGCGGTCAAAGCCGACACTGGGAAAATCCGTCAAATCTTGTTCAATTTGATCGGCAATGCGTTGAAGTTTACCGATGAAGGATCCGTGCTCGTAGACCTGAACTTGGTCGAAGATCACCTGCTTATCGACATTTTCGATACCGGTCCCGGCATTTCGGATCAGGCACAGAAAACCCTATTCCAGGCATTCACGCAGATCCGCGCAGACGATGCACAAAAAGATGGCGGCGTTGGCTTAGGCCTGGCGATCGTTCGGAAAATCTGCGACGCCATGGGTGGATCGATCGACGTCAAAAGCGCAATCGGTTGCGGCACCCAGTTCCGCGTGAGCATTCCGGTGGCAAATCGACAGTCGGACCCATCAGGCCCGGCCAATGACCGCATTCAAGGCCGGATCGGCTTAATCGGTCTCCCCCCAGCGACGGCCCTTTCTGTTGCTCAGAGTTTAAGTCGCTCTGGCGCGGATATCATCAATTTAGATCCAGAACAGGCGACGCATTCAGGCGCGGTGGACCTCATCCTGGCCAGCGCCGATCTGCCCGAAGCTCGGCTCGAAGCGCTCTGCGCGTCGGCGCCCGTTTTAATCGTGTTTCGGCACGAAGACCGCGCAGAAATGCCACGCTTCAGAGCCATGGGCGCAGCTGGATGGTTGATCCGACCCTTGCGCACACGATCCGTGATTGAGCGTGTGGGCCTTGCGATTTCCGGCGGGGATGCCGCCAAAGAGGAGATCGAGGATGCCGGTCACGGTCGCATCCTGATCGCCGACGACAATCCCATCAATACGCTGATTGCGCGGCGCGCCTTGGAATCGTCAGGATTTGCCGTCACGGTCGCGTCGACCGGACGCGAAGCGCTCGACGCCTTGGAGCAAATCAGCCCAGACTTGATTTTGATGGATTTGAGAATGCCAATCATGGATGGATTTGAAGCCATCAAACATTTACGCGCCGCTGGCGTGGGGACACCGGTGATTGCGGTTTCGGCCGAAATCAATCCAGAAATTGAAAATCGCGCCCGAAAGGTGGGCGCCGACGGTGTTGCTGCGAAACCGCTCGAAGCCGAAGCGCTGCGCCAATTGGCGTTTAAGTGGGTCGGTTTGACCACGCAAAAAGGTGTCGCATGAGCGAAGTCGCTACCGTTGATAATAACGAGTCTTGGCGCGAAACAATAACCCGATTCACAGAACCCAAAATGGCGATGATGCTCGTCTTGGGGTTCACTGCGGGTTTGCCATTCCTATTATATTTCAGCACCTTAAGCGTTTGGCTTGAGCGGTCCGATATTGATGTCGCGCTGATCAGCTTTTTCTCGTTTTTTGGTCTGTCCTATTCGTTCAAGTTCCTCTGGGCGCCGGTCTTGGACCGATTTGATATTCCAGGCTTCTCGGCCATGTTTGGTCGCCGACGCGCCTGGATCTTTGTTGCGCAACTGAGCGTCGCGTGCGCGCTGGTCGGGATTGGGATCGCAGATCCGACACAAAACCTTGGCGCAACAGCTCTATTTTCGTTCCTACTCGCCTTTAGCTCTGCAACCCAGGATATCGGGATTGATGCCTGGCGCATCGAAGCGGCGCGAGACGATGACGATCAAGCCCCGCTCGCGGCCGCGTATCAGTATGGATACAAAGTCGGAATGATCATCTCAGGCGGTGTCGCTTTGGTCATCGCAGGGGTGGCGAGCTTCAACGTCGCGTATATGTCGATGGCAGCGATCATGACGATTGCCGCCATCGTGTTCGCGGTTTGGGATCGCCCATCTGGCCTGAAAGCAGCGGCCGGCGCCGGTATCGCGCTTCTCTGTGTCGGCCTATTTGTCGGCTTCGATGAACTGACAGCCTTATTTTCCGATGGCAGCTTCGGCGCGTCGGTGTTCGGCATTGTGAGCTTAGGCTTTCAAGTGATCACGGCGCTGGCTGTGGCTTACTTCATCTATTCAATCGCCAAAGCGCTGACAGAAACGGCGAGCGACCAGTCTTTCTCATTTAACGCTGTCCTGACCGGTCTCCTGTTCTCTGCAGCGATCATTGGAGGCGTGATCGCGACCGCCATCGCAATTGGCTTCCTGATCCCGTTTGTGCTCGACCTATTAGGATTGAGCCCGAGCCGCGGCGATGTTGCAAGAACCGCCATTTATCTCGCAGCCGCCCCGATTCTGCTCTGCGCCCTATTCATTGGACGGGTGCGAAAACTGCCATCAGATAGCCGACACTTAAAGCACCCAGCCTATGGCGCGTTCGCCGATTTCTTTTGGCGTCATGGATATATCGCACTCCTGATTATTTGCTTTGTGTCGTTCTACCGATTGAGCGACATTGTCATGGGGATCATGGCGAAACCGGCCTACAGTCATATGGGATACGGGCCAGAAGAGATCGGCCTCGCCAGCGGAATCTATGGTGTCTGGATCGTTTTCATCGGCGTCGCCGCGGCCGGTCTATCCGCTCTGAAGCTCGGCCTAAAACGGTCTTTGATCATTGGCGCTGTGGTTTCGGTGATCGGCAATGTTGCCTTTGCCTGGATGGTTCAGCAATCCTCCGAGTCTCTGTTCCCGATCATGGTCGCAATTACGGCTGATAATATAGCCGGCGGATATGCGGGCACGATTTTCGTCGCTTACATGTCGAGTTTTGTGAACAAGTCGTTTGCCGGCACGCAATATGCGATATTCAGCTCAATCTACAGCCTCGGCCCGAAACTCTTAGCCGGCTCGTCCGGCTGGATGGTCGAGCAATTCTCTGGCAGCGAAGATGCGACAACACAAGGCTATGCCATGTTCTTCGTCTTCGCCGCCGTGCTCGGCCTCCCCGCAATTTTGCTCAGTTGTTTCACCAACAGCATGAAGCCGGATCGTGAGCCGCCGCCGCCAGAATCTGGCTAAGAGCCGACCCGGTCGATATCGAACGCCGCCACTGTCGCCAGATTGACGATATCATTCACCGTCGCGCCGAGCGAAGCGATCTGAACTGATTTGGACATGCCGAGCAAAATCGGCCCGATCACCGTGGCCCGGGACATACCTTCCAATAGCTTGGTCGAAATCGAGGCCGAGTGGATGGCGGGCATGATCAATACATTCGCTTCACCCGACAGGCGGGAGAAGGGATACAAGACTTTATGCATCGGGTTCAGGGCGACATCAGCGGCAATATCACCTTCATACTCGAAGTCGATATCATCACACTCGTCCATGATCGCCACCGCTTCACGGACTTTCTCTGCGCGTTCTCCCATCGGGTTGCCGAACGTCGAATACGACAGAAACGCCACGCGCGGAACGAAGCCTAAGCGCTTGACCGCCATGGCGGCTTCTTTTGCGATCCCGACCAGTTGCTCACCGTCTGGGAGTTCGTTGACGCTGGTATCGGCAATGAAAATTGTTTTACCGCGATTGATCACCATCGACATGCCGACGATATCTGCACCGGGCAGAGGGTCCAGCGACAAACGTACATCCGTCAGGCAGACATCATAGTTTCGGGTCACCCCGGTCACCATGCCATCTGCGTCGCCATGGGCGAGCATACAGCACCCAAAGACGTTTCGATCTTGGTTGACCAAGCGCTGGGCGTCGCGCTTGAGAAAGCCACGTCGACGCAGGCGTTCGTAGAGATAATCGGTATAGTCGGCATTGCGGTCCGACAGGCGTGCATTGACGATTTCCAACGCCCCGTCAGGAACGCCCATTTGTTTCATCGTGCGTTCGACTTGCGATTGGCGTCCGATCAGAACGGCATGGCCGAGCCCTTGTTGCTGGAAGGTCCATGCGGCGCGCACCACTTGCGGTTCTTCACCTTCGGCAAAGACAATCCGCTTTTGCGAGCGACGAACGGTTGATTGGATCCCTTGCAAGAAGGACTGGGTCGGATCGAGGCGCCGCGCCAGGGAATGGCGATACTCTTCCATGTCTTCGATCGGCTTGCGCGCGACCCCTGTATCCATTGCAGCTTGGGCGACAAATGGTGGGATGAAGCTGATCAAGCGCGGATCGAACGGGGTTGGGATAATGTAATCGCGCCCAAATTTCGGACGGGCGCCATGATAGGCAGCGGCGACTTCATCGGGCACGTCCTCACGGGCAAGCTCCGCCAGCGCGCGCGCCGCGGCGACTTTCATTTCCTCATTAATCCCGCGCGCTCGAACATCCAGCGCCCCGCGGAAAATGTAAGGAAACCCGAGCACATTATTGACCTGGTTGGGATAGTCCGAGCGGCCCGTGGCAATGATCGCATCGCCGCGCACCGCTTTGATCTCTTCCGGCGTGATTTCGGGATCTGGGTTTGCCATGGCGAAAATAATCGGATTCTCCGCCATGGATTTCACCATGTCTTGATCGACAGCCCCTTTCACAGACAGGCCGAGGAAACAGTCCGCCCCGTCCATCGCTTCGGCCAGGGTCCGTTTATCTGTCTTCACGGTGAAGGCCGACTTGAACTGATCCATTCGATCCGTGCGCCCCTCATAGAGGACGCCGCGGCTGTCGCACATGAGAATGTTCTCAGCTTTGACACCGAGATGACGGATCAAGCCGGCAACAGATAGACCCGCCGCACCGGCGCCAGACACAGCAACCGTAAGGTCCTCAAACCGGCGTCCAGTGATCGCGCAAGCATTGATAATGCCTGCTGCTGCGATGATCGCGGTGCCGTGCTGATCATCATGGAAGACTGGAATATCAAGCTCATCGCGCAAGCGCTGTTCAATGATAAACGCCTCTGGTGAGGCAATGTCTTCGAGATTGATACCGCCCCATGTCGCGCCAATATTGCGAACGACCGTGCAGAATTCGTCGACGTCTTTCGTTTGCACTTCAACATCGAAACTGTCGATGTCGGCGAAGCGTTTGAACAGAACAGACTTCCCCTCCATGACCGGCTTGGAGGCCATTGCGCCAAGATCTCCGAGCCCAAGAATCGCCGTCCCGTTCGAAATGACGGCGACCATGTTGCCCTTCGAAGTGTAATCATAAGCAAGGTCAGGGTCTTTGCCGATGGCCTCAACTGGAACCGCAACACCAGGACTATAGGCCAATGATAGATCGCGCTGCGTCTGCATCGGCTTGGTCGGCATCATCGAGATTTTGCCAGGCACCGGACCGGCATGGAAGTCGAGCGCTTCTTGATCCGTGAAGCTGGGTCGCTTTGTGGTCATATCCATTTCGCCTTTCAAGGCTTTTCAAATTTCTGGAGCCTCATAAGCCTGTCCGCAAGGGGGGACAAGCGCTTGTGATTGCTTTAACTGAAACAGCTGAACAAGGATTCGCAAGACTTTGCCCGATACGGTCGACTCAGTGAAAAAACCCAAGGCGCCGACGCCCTTTATGGCGCAATATTTGGCCATCAAAGAGCAGCACAAAGATGCGCTTTTGTTTTTTCGTATGGGCGACTTTTATGAGCTGTTTTTCGACGATGCCGTCCGGGCCGCCGAAATCCTCGACATCACGCTGACCGGACGCGGCGAGCATGATGGCAAACGCATCCCAATGGCCGGCGTGCCTTACCATGCCGCAGAAGGTTATCTTGCCCGGTTGATCAAGGCGGGTGAACGCGTTGCCGTCTGCGAACAAACCGAAAGCCCTGCCGAGGCCAAGAAGCGCGGATCGAAGGCGATCGTGAACCGCGAAATCGTTCGCATCGTGACGCCTGGCACAATTACAGAAGACAGTCTTCTGCCGGCCCGCGATGCCCAAGCGCTCGTGGCCGTCGCCTTTGCATCTGGCGGCGCAGACGCGGCTTTAGCGGCCTGTGATGTCTCGACCGGACATTTGGAAGTTCGCGCATTTTCGCCCGATGCCTTGTCCGATGTATTGAGCGCGCTCCCGATCAAAGAACTCCTATTGACCGAGCGCGACGCGGAACGCCCCTTAGTTCGGCTTGCTGATGAGGCCCTGAAGCTGCCAGTCACATACCGCCCAAATAGCGCGGCATCAGCAAAGTCCGGCGAGCGATTGTTGAAGGAGGCATTTAAAGTTGCGGCCCTCGACGCGTTTGGCGCGTTTTCGACGGTCGAGCTCGCCGCTTGCAGCCTGCTCTTCGATTATCTGTCTCTCACCCAAGCGGGGGCAGACATCCGGCTCGACCCGCCCGTCCGCACGGTTGCGACTTCGGCTTTGGCGATTGATCCGGCCACGCGCGCAAGTTTAGAAATCGACATCGCGCTGAACGGGTCGCGCCAAGGCACACTTCTGAGCACGGTTGATCGCACGCTGACGGCGCCAGGTGCGAGACTTTTGGCGGCGCGGCTCGCACGGCCAGAAACCGATTCCGAAACGATCCAAGCGCGCTATGACGCGGTGGAGTACTTTCTTGCGAATGAGCATTTAAGAGCCGCGATCCGCTCAAACTTAAAGTCCACGCCAGATTTGGAACGGGCGCGCTCCCGCATCCGCTTGAGGCGCGGTGGACCGCGTGACCTTGCAGCGATTGGCTCTGCGCTCACCGCCGGAGAGTGCGCCGTTGCCGAAACCGCCCGGGCGCAGACCAATCCGCCGACGCTGATTGCGGGCGCGCTCGAGGCGCTCACCCTCTCCAATCAACCCGATTTGGCGAGCCTTACCGATGACCTTAAACGCGCCTTGTCCGATGAGCTTCCGACCTTGGCACGAGATGGCGGGTTCATTGCCGCCGGCTGGGACGCCGCCCTTGATGAAGCGCGCGACTTAAAGACGGACAGCCGCAAAATTATCGCGGACTTGCAAACGCGCTATGCGGAACTGACCGGTATCAGCGCGCTGAAAATCAAGTTCAACAATGTGCTCGGCTATTTCATCGATGTTCCGGCGCGCCATGCCGATCCGATGATGCAAGCGCCTTTGGCTGAGACGTTTATTCACCGTCAAACCCTCGCATCAAATGTTCGCTTTTCGACGTCAGAGCTTTCAGAACTTGCAGGGAAAATCTCACGCGCCGACGATATCGCAAAAGGCCGCGAGCTGCTGATTTTCGAAACGTTCTGCACGCGTATTGAAGCTTTGTCCGTCCCCTTGAGCCAAACAGCTTATGCGCTGGCAGAACTGGATACTGCGACCGCGAATGCGGAATGGACGAGTGAAACGGATGCGGTGCGCCCGTCACTAGTCGAAGACATGGTGTTTCGCGCCGATGGATTGCGCCATCCCGTAGTCGAAGCGGCCCTGCGAAAACAAGGCGATGGCTTCACCTCTAACCCGGTCGAACTCGACGCCTCCGGAGATCAAGCCCCGCGGCTCGCGATTGTCACCGGTCCCAATATGGCGGGGAAATCAACCTATTTGCGTCAAGCTTGCCTTGCTGTGATCCTCGCACAGGCCGGTCTATATGTGCCGGCGCGCGCGCTTACGCTCGGCCTCGCGGATCGCATTTTCTCCCGCGTCGGGGCAAGCGATGACCTCTCTCGTGGCCGATCAACCTTTATGGTCGAGATGGTCGAAACGGCCGCTATTCTCACCCAAGCGACATCGCGGTCTTTCGTGATCTTAGATGAAGTTGGGCGCGGCACCTCAACCTATGACGGGCTCGCCATTGCCTGGGCGGCGGTCGAGCATTTGCACAATACCAATCGATGCCGTGCGCTTTTTGCGACGCACTATCATGAACTCACGGGGCTCGCCGATGATTTGCCGTCGGCCTCTAATCTCTCCTTGCGGGCGAAAGAGTGGAAAGACGATTTGGTGTTTCTGCATGATGTTCAGCCAGGACCTGCAGACCGATCCTATGGCGTGCAAGTGGCAAAGCTCGCAGGCTTGCCAACCAAAGCGGTTCGCCGCGCCGAACAGGTTTTAAAGAAACTCGAAGCTGCGCCGGACGCGGTTGAAACCCTTCCTCTCTTCGCGGCGAGCATTGAAGAGGATGAGGTGCCCGAAATCGCCGCGTCGCATCCCGCTTTAGCGCTTTTAGAGACGATCGACCCAGATGGACTGACGCCTCGCGAGGCGTTGGATTTAATCTACCGCCTGAAACGCGACGGTTAATTTCACCGCCTGAGTCGCGCTATCGACGCTGGCTTGAATCTCATCTACACAAGCGGACTGGTGGGAAGCCGCACAAAGATGGCTGAGAACAAGCAAATAAGGACAGCTGGGATTCCATGGCCTATGAAACCCTTTTGACTGAGGTGGATGGCGGTGTCGCTACAATCACACTCAATCGCCCGGATGCGCTGAACGCATTCAACAACCAATTGATGGATGAATTGACCGCCGCCCTCGATCGCTTTGACAGCGATGCGGAGATTGGATGCATCGTCATTACCGGCTCAAAGAAAGCATTCGCGGCTGGCGCCGATATCAAAGAAATGCGCGATCAGTCCTACATGGACGCTTATTATTCTGACTTCATCACCCGCAACTGGGAGCGCGCCGCGCGTATGCGCAAACCCGTAATCGCCGCCGTTAATGGCTATGCTCTTGGCGGCGGGTGCGAGCTTGCAATGATGTGCGACTTCATCTTGGCCGGCGAAAAGGCCAAATTTGGCCAGCCAGAAATTACCATTGGCGTATCGCCGGGCGCCGGCGGGACCCAACGCCTGACGCGGTTCGCTGGCAAGTCCAAAGCAATGGAAATGTGTCTCACCGGCCGGATGATGGATGCCGAGGAAGCCGAGCGCTGCGGTCTCGTCTCGCGGATTGTGCCGACTGATGATCTCGTCGATGAAGCAAAAGCTGTGGCGAAAAAAATTGCATCAATGCCGCGCGCCGCAGCCATGCTGACCAAAGAGATGGTCAACACAGCTTACGAAACGCCGCTCAGCCAAGGGGTGATGTTCGAACGCCGCCTCTTCCATTCCCTGTTCGCGACCGAGGACCAAAAAGAAGGCATGGAAGCTTTTGTGGAAAAACGGCAAGCGCACTTTAAAAACCAATAGATCGGTCTAGCTCATCGTCTCATAGGCTGCTGACGGAATTCTGCACCTGTCACCGCCAAGGACGGTTGACGCTCGCAGGAGCATTCTGTAACTAGCGCCTCTTCGCCAGATAGGGCGACCAAAGGAGTTTTTGATGGCGAACACCAAATCAGCCAAGAAAATGGTGCGAAAAATCGCGACGCGCACCGAAGTGAACAAGGCGCGCAGATCACGCATGCGCACTTATGTTCGCAAAGTTGAAGAAGCGATTGAGTCGGGTGACAAGGCAGCGGCGGCGGAGGCCCTAAAAGCGGCTCAGCCAGAAATCATGCGCGCAGCTGGAAAAGGCGTTATTCATAAGAACACGTCGGCGCGCAAAGTTTCGCGCTTGTCCGCACGCGTCAAATCGATGGCTTAAACGGCCTTAAATCTATCTTTGCACAGATAAATTCGCATTGCCCGCAGGTCTGACCTGGCGGGCTTTGTCATATGGATTTATGACAAAATTGTCGCAGTGTCTGAGAGTCCACAAATCCACAATTTAGCGCGCATTTTAGCGTTGACAGAACAAAGCTCGAATACCCAATGGCGGCCATTGGTTGAAACCTGTCAAGTGCAGATTTTTTTCTTTTTTTTTACGTGATTCTTCAAGACTCTTGGCCGAGTCAACCGGGCCTTTTTAGGGGTCGATAGACTTTCTTCAGTTGCATCGAAAATCCGTCTCTGATTTATTAATTGCATCGACGGAATGTCCTCTGTGTACAGCGTATTTTGGGGTCGGGTGTTACTATCCGAGCAGGGGTCGTGTGTCACTTCCGTTCGGTCGCCATGATGAATGAAAAAAATAAGAAAGGAACATCTAATGGGGCTGACGTTTGAAGCTGAGGGACAGAAATCCTCGGCTGGTACGAGTCAGAAGGGTGAGCCGCTGGGTGCTAAGGCTCTTTGGTCGAAATCTCTACAATCTGTAGAGGCCGACGCGAAACCCGATAATTCGCAGCAATGGCTCACGGCCATTCGGTTCGTTGCAGAAGTGAACAAGTCAATTGTCATTGCCGCACCGGACCAGCTGACTCTGGACCGCGTTACAACTGATTTTGCTCGCCCGCTACAGCAGGCCTGGCTCAAACTCGACGCGAAGCAGCGGCGATTGAAATTTGAGCTTTGGGACAGCGTTGCGGCGGATGTCCGCGAAATGGTCGGCGATCCGTGGCTGGCAGAGAGTGAGCAGAGCCGAGACGAGACCGAGGACGCAGACGCTGTATCGGACAGCGCCGAGCACGATCACTCGATGACGTTCTCTACGCTCGTCTCGGGCCCTTCGAACGCACGTGCGGTTGGGCTTGGAAAACGTGTTGCGAAAGGCGCGCCGATCCCAGCCGGGGTCATTGTGATTTACGGCCAACCGGGCACGGGCAAGACACACTTACTAAAAGCGATCGAAGCTGAAACCACGCGGCGCGGGGATGCGCGGCGGTTGGCTTATATCTCAGCAGAAGAGTTTATGACCCGCTTTGTCAGTGATGCACGCTCCGGCGATACGTCCGCGCTGCAGGCTTATGTGAAGCAGAATGATCTCTTGATGATCGACGATCTCCATTGGATTGCTGGCAAAGCTAAAACGGACAAAGCCTTCTTTGGCGCGCTGCGAGCCGTCACCTCGATGGGCGGCCATGTGATCATCACCGCTGACGCCGCACCCGGGGATATGGTCGGGCTGTCCAAAGAATTGTCTGGCGAAATCAAAGGCGCGGCATCCGTTGAAGTCGGCGCACCTGATAATGAGATGCGCAAAGCGATTATTCGCCGCCACGCCGACTTAATCGCGAAAGACACGCCGAACTTTGTGGTCAGCGACGCCATGGTCGATCGCATTGTGGCGACGGTCCGCGGCGCCGGACGAGAGCTTTGCGGTGTGCTTTGGAGTCTGCAACTCGAAACGGGGTATGGTGAACTCGCCCCAACGCCGGAAATGCTTGAAACCGTGATCCGCCGGATTGCAGGCGAGCCGCGCACACCGACTTTGGACGATATTAAGCGAACCTGCATGGATCTGTATCGGATTTCCAAGTCGGATATTGAAAGCGCGAGCAAGGTCCGCACAATTTGTCATCCACGCCAGGTTGCCATGTATCTTTCTCGGGTGATGACAGATAAGTCGTTCCCGCAGATTGCGACGGCGTACAAAAAGAAAGACCACACCACGGTCTTGCACGCCTATCGGAAGGTCAAAAAGGCCTTGGATAAAGGCGATCGTGATATGAGCGAGGAAATCGAGCGCGTGAAAAACGCTGTTTTTGATCGCCTCGCAGGCCATGACCAAGCCTGATCCACAGGCCAAGGTGCACGAGGACTTGCAATTCACTGTAAATTCGTGACTTTAGCGGCCCGCTCCCCAAAAGGAGCGGGCTGATTCGTCGATAGAAGCTATAAAATGTGGGCAAGTCCGGGCGACCGGTAGAAGGATGATGAGATGAAGCTGACGATTGAACGGGGCGCCCTGCTAAATGCATTAGGACATGTCCAAAATGTCGTGGAACGTCGAAACACAATTCCCATTCTGTCGAACATTCTCATAGATGCGACGGGAGAGAGTGTGCGGTTTACAGCCACCGATCTAGACATTGAAGCGGTTGATCATGCCGATGCGAAGGTTGACGATACGGGCAGTGTCACCGCGCCAGCGGGCACATTGTTTGATGTTGTCCGCAAACTTCCAGCCGGCGCCGATATTGAGCTTGAACTCAACAAAGAGAACAATCAGCTCGCGATCCGATCAGGACGTTCGAAATTCTCGCTCCCGACGCTGCCAGCCGGTGACTTTCAAACCATGGTGGCAGACGAGGATGCCACCGAATTTGAAATCGAAGCGGCTGATTTGCGCCGCTTGATCGACAAAACCCGCTTTGCGATCTCCACCGAAGAGACCCGCTATTATTTGAACGGCGTCTACCTGCACACTGCGGAGACGGATGCCGGAAACAAACTGCGCACAGTCGCCACAGACGGACACCGGCTCGCGCTATCAGAAGTCGATGCGCCGTCGGGTGCAGAAACACTCAGCGGCGTCATCGTCCCGCGAAAAGCCGTCGGTGAGGTCCGCCGCTTGATCGATAGCGATGATGGCGACGTCTCGATTTCAGTCTCTGATACAAAAGTCGTGTTCAAGTCCGGCCGCGCCCAGCTCACATCCAAGCTGATTGACGGGTCGTTCCCAGACTATGCGCGGGTCATCCCGAAAGGGAACGCAAAAGCGATGATCATCGACAATAAACTGTTTGAAGCCGCCGTGGACCGGGTCGCGACCGTCTCTGCGGAACGCTCGCGATCCGTGAAGCTCTCGCTTGCCGAAGGTCGATTGACTCTCGCCGTCAACAGCGCGGAAACCGGCCAAGGGCATGAAGAGATCGAGTGCGACTACCAAGCCGACGAAATGGACATTGGCTTCAACGCGAAATATTTGCTCGATGTCACCGCACAGATTGAGGCCGAAGACGCGCGGTTCCTATTCAATGATCCGGCCTCGCCGGCTCTGGTGCTCGATCCGGGCGATGAGAGCGCACAATATGTGTTGATGCCATTGCGGGTCTAGTGACCGCACTTACCCGCCTCCGCCTTTCTGACTTTCGCAGCCATGCGCGCTTAGACCTCAAGCTCGATCCACGGCCTGTGTGCTTGTGGGGCGCAAATGGCGCGGGAAAAACCAATGTCCTGGAAGCAATCAGCCAGCTCGGACCGGGTCGTGGTTTGCGGGCAGCGGCTTTGCCCGACATGACACGGCACGATGCCTCGGCGGGGTGGACGGTTTCTGCCACCTTGGACGATGATCGCAAAATTGGCGTTGGTCTTGATGCCAGCGGTCAGGGCAATAAGCGCAACATCCGTCTTGATGGTGCGCCAGCAACCGCTTCTGATCTTGCCGACCTCATTCGAATTGTTTGGCTGACCCCGGCGATGGACAGTGTGTTTCGCGGCGGCGCGAGCGAACGCCGCCGGTTTTTTGATCGCCAGGTGATGGCCCACATTCCAAGTCATGGCAGTGTGTCCAGCCGTTATGAGAAAGCCATGCGAGAGCGCAACGCCCTTCTCGAGCGTGGGCGGGTCGATCCAGCCTGGGCCGATGCCATTGAAGGGCGCATGGCGGAAGCGGGCGCCCTGATTGTCAGCAATCGCGCCCGCATCCTGGCTGCGCTCCAAACTGCGATCAACGATCGTCCAGAAGGCTACTTCCCAAAAGGCGACCTCGCTTTGATCGGTGAGGTCGAAGAGGCGGCAAAGGCGGGGGCGAGCCTGTTTGATCTTCAAGACCAGATTGCCGAAAGCCTGGCCAAGGGCAGATATCGTGATCAAGCTGCGGGCCGCACGCTCACAGGGCCGCATCGCACCGACCTCTCTGTCATTCATCGCCCAACCGGCGCGGCGGCTGGCGACGCGTCTACGGGTCAACAAAAGGCCTTGCTGATCGGACTTATCTTGGCCAGTGCCCGCGCGCTGAATGAGGATGGTGATGGTCCGAGCCCGCTCATCTTGCTGGATGAAGCTGCGGCCCATTTGGACCGCGACCGCCGCGCCGCCTTATTCGATGAGTTGATTGAAATTGGCGGACAGGCTTGGTTGACGGGGACAGAAGAATTTTTGTTTGAAGCGTTTGGAGACCGCGCCCAACGGGTCGAAGTTGTCGCCAATTCAGACGGCGATGAAGGATAAGAAACGATGCAGCAGTCAATTGTCCACGCCGTCTGCATCAGCCTCCTCCTCATCTGCACGGCGTGCCAAACAGCGCCGCAGTCCGAGATTGAACAGCGTCTCTTCAATCCAGACCAGATCGGCGTGCGTTGGGGTCTTGTCGTAACAGATATGGATGGAAATGAACTCATCGCGCTTAAGCCGGATGATCGATTTACCCCAGCATCGAATGTCAAAATCATCACGACAATGGCCGCCTATGAAAATTTAGACGCGCTCATAGCGACGCAAGCTTGGTCAGGCACGCAGGTCCTGATTGAACATGATTTAGCCAACGAGCATCCAAGTCTGATCCTTCATGGGGGCGGCGATGCGATGCTGCAAGATCATCCAGAGTGTGAGCAGTCTTGTCTCGCCGATCTGGCGGATCAGGTCGCTGCGCTTGGGTTGGCTGAGTTCTCCGGCGTGATCGGCGACGATACCGTGTTTCCATTTGAACGCTGGGGTCCGGGCTGGAGCCTGGAAGATATTCAGTTTTCCTATGGCACGGCCGTTTCGGCCCTCAGTGTAAACGACAATTTGGTCGGCATCGACATCGCGCCCGCCTCAAACAGCGGCGCGCTCGCGGAGATCAACTGGCAGGCCGGCGACGCCTACCTGACGGTGCAGAATGAGCTTGTGACAGTGGCGGCAGACGTGCCGACGGATTTCGGCATTGAGCGTCAACCGGGGACCAAAACCGTGCGGATTTATGGCACGCTCGCTGAAGACGCCGCGCCAATCCAATTCAATCTCGCGGTCGACTCCCCCGCCGAGTATGCGGCGCTGCGATTTAAGCGTCTATTGGAAGCGCGCGGGATGAAGGTCGGTACAATCGGCACGCGCCATCGCCCGCTCGACCTAGCCGATCTTCCGCCTGATCCTGAACTCGAGATCGCTCGACCCGTCATCTCAGCTGATACCGCCTCCCCGAGTGCGGGTCTGCCCGCAACACCGATCACGGAAACGCTGCATCGAATTTCGAAGGAGAGCCAGAACCTACATGCCGAAATTTTGCTGCGCCGTTTGGGGCACATCCATGGCACAGGATCACGCGCGCATGGGGTTCGATTGCTCGAAACATTTCTCAGCGATGCCGGCTTGCCTGAGCAAGCCTATGCGCTGCATGGCGGCTCTGGCATGTCGACTTATAATCGCGTCACACCGCGGGGCATGGTCCAATTGCTGACCTTTGCGTCGCAACAGGACTGGTTCGAAGATTGGCTGGCAGACCAACCTATTGGCGGCGTTGATGGGACGTTGGAGCGGCGCTTTATAGGGACCCCGCTCGAAGGCAAAGTGTTCGCCAAAACCGGCACGTTGCGAGGCGTGAACGCGCTATCGGGCGTGATGATCGCGAACAGCGGACAGCGATTATTGTTCTCGATCTTTGCCAATGACCGCCCGGCTACCTCTCGCTCTGCGATTGCCGAAATGGATGCCGCTTTGGTTGAGATCGCGACGCGCTACTGATCGGCGCCGAACCAGTCGACAAGCCACGGATTGATCAGGTCGTGCATCTGATAATTCAAGCCATGCTCACCGCCCTCGACGATACGAATGTCCGCCTCAGGCAGCAGGGTGCGGAGTTTCTCGGCGCTTGAGATCAATACCGTCTCGTCCGCGTCGCCGTAAATCGCCAGCACCGGCACACCGGTGGCTGCGAGGCGTTGAAACGTCGCTTCGCGATCCGTCATCGGCATGTGGCGCAGCGTCGACAGCAAGGCCTGCAAATAGCCGCGATATTCAAACTGTTCGGCGACATTGCCGCGCAGCCGGTTTTCGGGGGCACGGGCGCTTTCATCATATTGGCGGTCTGCCAAAAGGAGGCTCTTGCCGAACATGCGCCAAATCCAATCGCCGATCAGAGGCGTTCGGACAAGCGTCGCAGAAGCGCCATCCGAGCCAGCTGTATCGAGCCCAGCGGGGACCAATAGGACAAGCCGCTCAACACGCTCCGGGTAGCGCGCTGTATATTCGGCAACGATCGGACCTCCCATCGACAAACCCGCAAGCCCGAACGCGCCTTCCAGCTCTAACGCACTCAAGAGCTCGCGCAGCGTGCGATCATAGAAGTCGATATCGTATTTGGTACGCGGACGATCCGACCAACCGCGTCCAAAATGGTCGAACCGCAGCGTCCGAAAGCCAGCAGCGGTCAGCGCCTCGACATTTTGCTCATAGATAAAATGCGGGGTCGAAAACCCATGCACCAAGACCACGAGCGGTCCATCTTCAGGACCGTCAAGCTTGTAATGAAGCCACCCATCGCTGAGTTCAACAAACGCGCCCGGCGCCGCGCTTCGGGCCTCTTGTGTGAGCGGTTTCAGGCGCAGATCGACCAATAGATAACTGCCGAGCGCCAGCACGATCAACAAGCTTAAAGCGCGGATAATCCATACCATTCACAGCTCCATTCAGGCCCGGATTTTGACCCATTCTAGCGTCTTTTTTCAGACACACAGTATCGCGAACTTTCACGCCCCCAAAACCTGGCCCTAATACCTTGATTTTAATATATTTAATGGCCTCACAAATACCAGCTTTCGATTTCCCTTTTTGTCCAAAACCGCTTATAAAAAGAGGGTATTAGACGAATCACTTACGGGGATGACTCCGATGACAGACGCGGCCGAAAACAATCCAGAATATAGCGCCGATTCAATTAAGGTTCTTAAAGGCCTCGAAGCGGTTCGAAAGCGCCCGGGCATGTACATTGGTGACACCGATGACGGCTCTGGTCTGCACCACATGATTTACGAGGTGGTCGATAACGCGATTGACGAGGCGCTCGCCGGCCATGCCGATGAAGTCACGGTCACGCTTCACCCCGATGGATCAGCGGAGATTACCGACAATGGGCGCGGCATTCCGGTCGGCCAGCATGCCACGGAAGGGCGGTCTGCGGCTGAAGTCATCATGACCGAACTGCACGCTGGCGGGAAGTTTGACAGCAACTCCTACAAAGTCTCAGGCGGCTTGCACGGCGTCGGCGTTTCGGTTGTGAACGCGCTTTCGGTGTGGCTCGATTTGACCATCCATCGGGACGGATCTGAACACTATGTTCGGTTCGTTGATGGTGGACGCACAGAAGCGCCGCTAAAAGTCGTCGGCACGAGCCCAAACAGGGAAGACGGATCGCCATATACCGGCACCGCCGTGCGCTTCTTGGCGAGCCCTGAGACCTTCACGATGACGGTCTATAACCGCAAAACGCTCGAGCATCGCTTGCGCGAGCTCGCCTTTTTGAATTCTGGCGTACGGATTGTGTTTAAAGACCTGCGAGACGCGGAGCCCTATGAAACGGTTCTGGAATATGAAGGTGGAGTCGCGGCTTTCGTTCAGCATCTCAACACTTCGAAGACCGCGCTCATCCCCGAAACGATTTTCGTTATGGGCGAGAAAGACGGGATCACGGTTGAGGCTGCACTGGAATGGACGGATGCCTATCATGAGAACGTTCTGTGTTTCACCAATAACATCCCGCAACGCGATGGCGGTACGCACCTCGCTGGGTTCCGCGGAGCGCTGACACGGATCGTCAACAAATATGCCAGTGAAACCGGCATTGCGAAAAAAGAAAAAGTCGACATTTCTGGTGATGATGCGCGCGAAGGTTTGACCTGCGTCTTGTCCGTGAAAGTGCCCGACCCGAAATTTAGTTCGCAAACCAAGGACAAGCTCGTCTCGTCAGAAGTCCGACCTGTGGTCGAAAGCTTGATGCACGAAAAGCTCGCCGAATGGTTTGAGGAACATCCCAAAGAAGCGCTGATGGTGATGACGAAAATCGTCGAAGCCGCCGCAGCGCGAGAAGCTGCGAGGAAGGCGCGAGAACTGACCCGCCGAAAAACGGCGCTCGATATCACCTCCTTGCCGGGCAAGCTCGCGGATTGCCAAGAAAAAGATCCTGCCAAGTCGGAAATCTTCATCGTCGAGGGCGACTCAGCGGGTGGATCGGCAAAGCAAGGCCGTGACCGTTCAAATCAAGCCATTCTCCCTTTACGCGGAAAAATCCTCAATGTTGAGCGGGCGCGCTTTGATAAAATGCTCTCATCTGATCAAGTCGGCACGCTGATCATGGCGCTCGGCGCTGGCATTGGCCGAGATGAGTTCGATATTCAAAAGCTTCGCTACCACAAAATCGTGATTATGACCGACGCGGATGTCGATGGCGCACACATTCGTACGCTTTTGCTGACCTTCTTCTATCGGCAAATGCCAGAAGTGATCGAAAACGGATTTCTCTACATCGCCCAGCCGCCGCTTTACAAAGTCTCGCGCGGCAAGTCCGAGCGGTATCTAAAAGATGATGATGAGCTCAACACCTATCTCATCGAAGCGGGGACAGATGGCGAAGTGCTGATCTTGGCGGACAGTTCCCAAATCGCTGGCGAGGACTTGCGGGAGCGGGTGCGCACAGCCTCGCAATTCAAGCAGGCTTTGTGGCGTCTGAGCTTGCGAGCGCCGGGAGACATTGTCGAACAGGCAGCGATCGCAGGAGCACTCGCCCCAGGCGCCTCTGACGAAGAAGCCGCCCGGGCCGCGACACGCTTAAACTTAATCGCCGAAGAGGGCGAAGACACATGGCAAGGCCATTTTGATAATGGCAATCTGGTCTTGTCGCGCGAAGTGCGGGGCGTTGAAGAGAAAGCCGTTCTCGACGCGCAGCTTCTGGCGAGCAGCGATGCGACTCGACTGAACGGAATTGCCCAATCCATTCGCCCCATCTATGTCGAACCGTCGATTTTGCGGAATGAAAAAGCAGGCGAGATTGACGTCACCGGACCGGTTAGCCTGTTAGAAGCCGTACTCGCCTCCGGGCGAAAAGGGCTCAAGATCCAGCGCTATAAAGGCCTCGGAGAAATGAACGCAGATCAACTTTGGGAAACCACGCTCGACGCCAATGCTCGGACACTTTTGCAAGTTAAAGTTGACGATGCCATGGAAGCTGGCGACATGTTCTCAAGACTTATGGGCGATGTCGTCGAGCCACGGCGGCAATTCATACAAGACAATGCACTAGAAGCTGAAGTCGACGTATAAATTACACATAATTCGCACTTAATACTGCCATTCTGTATTGCCAGACTTACAGAATAACCGATCTATCAGGTATCCGATATTTCACAGATTTTGGATTGTATGAGTCTTTTCAGTGTTAACGTAAAGTAATGCGCCCAAGGGCAAAATTTTTCGCTTTCTGTTGGCTCATTCTGCAAAAATCTGCCATAAAAACGAGATGGGGATGAGAGAAGATTCGAGCCTGTATAATGGCGTATGGACGGGGCGGTACTGGTTGAAAGACCGGGACCGTGCAGGCGTTCCTTTTTCGATTTGGATCCAACTCGAGGGCGAGCGGATGCAAGGCAGCACGCTTGAGCCTAATCGCTTTGCGCTGATCACTGACGAGCAACTTGATGCATCTATTCGGGGTCACATCATTGATCGGGAAATCGTCTTTTTGAAGTCGTATCGCGCGTTTGAGCATGAACCGGTCTATTTTGAAGGCGAACTCTCCAAAGATGGAAAATCAGCGGCCGGACGGTGGTATTTCGGCTGGCCGAATGAATGGTCTGGACCGTTTGAAATCTCACGCCAATCTGTGCCTTCAATGAGCACAGCCAACCGAATTCAAAAAGCCCAAACAGATCTGTAACCGATCAAACTGAACCGTCCAAAATGATTGGGCTGGCTTTCCAGGCGTGGACCGACTAAAGCGCGGCCATGGTCCAGCGTCTCATCTCCGCTCCTTTACTGATTGCTGTGCTCGCCGTGGCGCTCGGAAGCGGAATAGATGCTTTGGTGAAAGGCATTGCCCCGAATGCTGGCTTGCATCATCTCCTCGCATGGCGGTTCTTGTTTGGAGGCCTGATCGCCCTCGCCGTATTTCGCGCGCAAAAGCGTCCGGTTCCGCCATTGGAAGCGATCCGCTTTCACACGTTCAGAGGCCTGATCCAGCTGATCTGCGCGGTCACCTTCTTCTTTGCGATTATCCATTTGCCCCTCGCTGTGGCGACGATCATCGGTTTCACAGCGGCTTTAATGGTTCCGTTCGTGGCGCGCGCGCTCTTAGGCGAACGCGTTACGTCGCTGGCTTTGATTGCCACTTTGATCGGCTTTGCCGGCGCCGTGCTCGCGGTCATGGGCCGGCCTCAAAATGGCACCGCCAGCGAGCTTTGGCTGCTCGGCATTGCCAGCTGTTTTCTATCCGCCTTGTTATATGCCTTCGGGCTCGTCCTGCTGCGCATGCGAGCCACAAAAGAAGACGCGACGACGATCGCCATGTTTACCAATGTCGTGCCCGCCATTGCACTGCTTCCGGTCACAATTGGCCTCTTCGGCGCGCCGGATTGGCATGACATTCCATACTTCCTGATGTTTGGCGTCCTCGGTTACACGGTGTGGTACTTGATGACGCTTGCCTATGCGCGCGCGCCGGCTCAAAGACTGGCGCCATTAGAGTATTCGGCACTAATCTGGAGCGGGCTGTTTGGCTCAGTCTTTTTCGGTGAGTATCCCGGGTGGCAGACCTGGGTCGGGGCGGCGATTATTATCGGCGCGTGTTTGATCGTTGCCTTTGAAGAGCGTTTCGCGACCCGCAAAGAAACAGGGATGCCGGTCAGCGATTTGCCAGAATAGCGGTTCAGGTTTTCTGAAATCCGCGGCGACGCTCCAACATGCCGTCCAATGCGTCTGCTCCTGCGTCTCCCATATATGGAACGACCAGCAGCATGAATTGCAACACCGTGTCGTGGATCAAGTTGGGTCCGCTTTGCTCGCCGCCTTCAATGAGATCATGGCTCAGCCAAAAGGTCAGCGTTGATCGCATTTGCTGGACGAGCGGGGCCCGCAACCGGCGATCAATCTCGACAATGCCGCGCTTTTCCAATTGCGAAAGGACATTCTCAATCGCTTGACGCTTCATCGCCAAGACCTTGCGAAACCGAACCGCCAGACCTGGATAGCGCTCCATCATGTCGCCGACATTGCGATAGAAGAACCGGAAATCGTAAATCTCTTCGAGCACGATATAGACAAAGACCCAATTGTCTTCGATCGAGGTGACGGCGCCATGCGAGCCACCGAGGATGATTTGCATTTCCTCTTCAAAGCGATCGAACAGCGCCTCAATGATCGGTTCTTTGCCTTTAAAGTGATAGTAGAGATTGCCCGGCGACATATCGAGCGCATTGGCGATATCGACCGCCGTTTGGCTGGCCTCACCCTCCTGATTGAAGAGCTCTAGACTGACGTCGAGAATGCGGTCGCGTGTCTTCATACTCTACTATTCGCGTCTCAGCTGAATGGACTGTTTCATGCATCTATTTGACACTAAAAGGTCAATATGAAACGAATTTGATTAGCCAAGGTTATTCTAATTTAGACTCTTAACCATAAGAGCAAGCCTTGTGCCGGGCGGGGAGTCTCTTCGCTCTCGGAGGTAATCGGAGGCATTTATGAGCAAAACCTCAGACTATATTGGTTCCGCAGCAGCGGACTCAACCAATGCGCTCAACCCATTGCTGGGGGGACTGAACCGGCAGGAGCTTTTAGGATCTGTCGCAATGATGTTGCGCCGGACCAGCATTTCGCCCATGGCGAATGCTAAGTTTGCGGGCAAGATGGCGAAGGAAAGCTATGATATTGCCATGGGCAAGTCAGAGCGCGCGCCTGATCGCAAAGATAAGCGTTTTAGAGACCCAGCCTGGGCGAATAACCCGTTCTACAAGCGCGGCATGCAAACCTATCTCGCGATGCAAGAGCATCTGGAAGACTGGGTTGGCGATCTTAAGCTCGGTGAAATGGAACATGCGCGCGCGACCTTTGTGATGAATATGATCACAGATGCAATCGCGCCGACCAATGCTTTCGCGACCAATCCAGCGGCCAAGAAACGCGCCATCGATAGTGGCGGCTTGTCGCTGATCAAAGGCCTGCAGAACGCCTATGAAGACATGACCAAGAATGGCGGGATGCCGAGCCGGGTCGACAAATCACCATTCGTTGTTGGCGAGAACGTCGCGATCACACCTGGTAAAGTCGTGTGGAAGAATGAGATGATGGAACTCATTCAGTACACCCCTCTCACTGAAGAGGTGCGGGAAATTCCATTCCTGAACATCCCTCCGCAGATCAATAAATTCTATGCCAGCGATCTCGATCCAATTACGAGCATCGTGCAATTCCTGCTCAAGGAAGGCTTCCAGACCTTTATCATTTCTTGGCGCAACCCGACCAAAGAGCACAAGGATTGGGGGCTTTCAGACTATGTGGATAGCCTGATCCAGTGCACCGAAGTGATGAAACAGATTACCGGGTCGGACAAAGTCAACGTCTCGGGCGCGTGCTCGGGCGGGATCACGACCGCCACGTTTGCCAGCCTGCTGGCCGCCGCGGGTGATGACCGGATCAACTCTTTGACCTTCCAAGTCTGTGTGCTTGACCCCGAACAAGACGATAGCGAACTCGGCCAGATGGTCTCCGAGCGCAGCCTCGAAATTGCCCGTCGCTATTCGCGTCGCAAAGGTATTTTGAAAGGTGATGATCTCGCCCGGATGTTCGCGTGGATGCGCCCGAACGATCTGGTTTGGAACTATGTCGTCAACAATTACCTGATGGGTGAAGACCCACCCCCATACAATGTTCTGTTCTGGAATGATGATACGACGAACCTGCCTGCGCAGCTGCATTCAGACTATCTCGACTTCGGCCTCACCAAGCCGTTCAGCAATCCGGGACAAGTTGAAATCGCCGGACATATGGCCGATCTCACACAAGTTGATGTCGACGCCTTTGTCGTCGCCGGTGTGACCGATCACATTACGCCTTGGAAAGCGGCGTATCGCACGCTGCATTTGCTCGGGTCGAAGAATAAAGAGTTTATCCTCTCGAACTCCGGGCATATTCAGTCGCTACTCAACCCACCCGTTAATCCAAAAGCAAAATACTTTCGTAATACGAGTATCGAAGCAACGGCTGACGAATGGGCAGCTGGAGCTGAGGAAGTTGCTGGATCATGGTGGACGCGTTGGGCAGAATGGCTGCATGAACGCTCTGGCGATATGAAACCAGCGCCGACAGAAGGTGGATCTGAGCAGTTCCCAGCGCTCTATGACTCGCCAGGAAAATACGTGTTCGACTAAGAGGCGCAAAGACCTTGTGGCGGCACTGACAGGAGAAGGAGGCTCCCATGGCCACCAGAAAGACCGCCGGTAAAGCGTCAAAGCGCCTGCCAAGCATCAGCATGGAAACAATCGGATCGTTCACGGTCCGGGTTGGATATTGGGCCGCTGAGCGACCGTCTGGAAAACGCCCTCTGCTGTTTTTCAATGGCATCGGCGCGAATATGGAGCTCGCCTTTGGTCTTGGCGAGTTTATCCGCGACCGTGAGATCATCACATTTGATATGCCGGGCGTCGGTGAAAGCCCGCCGGCGCGCTTCCCGTATCGGCCATGGATGATGGCGCGTTTGGCCCGCAAACTCTGCGATCAGTTCGGGATGGATGATGTCGATGTTATGGGCGTGTCCTGGGGCGGCGCGATGGCGCAGCAATATGCGTTTCAATACCGCAATTCGGTCGGCAAACTGATCCTCTGTGCGACAACCGCCGGGATGACGATGGTGCCAGGCCGGATCAGCGCGATCTCAAAAATGGCGGATGCGCGCCGGTACACCGACCCCGATTACATGCGGGAGAATTTTCAAAAACTGTACGGTGAGGCCGCAGACGAAGGCGCCGGGCAGCACATTGAGAATCTAAGACCGCCCGCCCCAATGGGATATGTCTATCAGCTGACCGCCTTCTTAGGATGGTCGTCCCTACCCTTTATCCGGTTCTTGCGGATGCCGACATTGATTATGGCGGGGGATCAGGATGCGATCGTGCCGATGGCCAATGCGCATATTTTGAACTTCGCACTGCCGAATGCGCGTCTGCATGTGGTTGAGGATGGCGGCCATCTCTTTTTGGTCACCAAAGCCGAGGAAACGGTGGGTGAGATCACTGGCTTCTTGGATGAACCGCATGATGCCATGCAACCGAAATCGTTTTGGGAACAAGGCGTCTCGATGGCCTGAAAGCACTATGTTGCGTATGAGCGCAGCTTAAGTCTTCCGACTATTGAGCCGGGCGAATCTGCCAGGTTAGAGCATCGGGTTCAGCCTGAACGCTGACATCCATAAAGACCCGGTGCGCGTGGATCGCGCCGCGCCAAAGCTCAGCCCAGGCACTGAGTAAATCCATCGCGATGCTTTCGTCCAAGCCACGGACAATGCGCAGCCCTGTTTGACGGATCTCATAGCTGTTTTCAGGCAATGGCGTGAGCGCGCATGCATCCCCCATCCCGGCCATCATCGTCCCCAAGAACATGGCGGCGGCATCCGGTCCAGCATCTTCACCGCCAATAGAAGCCGCCATCGCGGCATAGTTTTGCAAGCCGGTGAGACGCGCCGCGCGCTTGGTCAATTCTAGCGCTCGCGGACGCCCCAACACGTCAGACAAAGCGCTGAAACCATTGCGAACATATTCCATCGCATAGTTGCGGTTGGCTTTGGCGAGGCGTTCCTCTGACCACTCGGTTGCAGGCGGTGCCGGTTGCGCCGATGCATCAAACGCTGGCGGGCGTTCCTCCGGTGCGAATATGAGGCGCTCATCGTCTGAGAGATCGCGATCATATTCTTTGAAGTAACCGCAAAGCCCGAACTGGCCGGTAACATCTTCAGAAACGCACACATAGCCAAGCCGGGGATTACCCAAGCTGACACCGTTTTGCGCGTACCACCCATACAAAAAGCCGCGACTGGCCTCGACGGGAATGCCGCAAATCGCAGGTCCGGCATACATCCAGCGCGGATATCGAAAGCGGACCCACGCTTTGGTGTCGGACTCTTCCATATACTCGACCGCGACCCCGCCCATGCCGTTCGAGAGGACATGATACTTGGCACACGCCACCGCATGCGGCTGGTCTGTCAGTCCGAGTTTTTCGAAGCTCGAAAGGAATTTGTCCTCATGCTGTCGCCGGAACAGGCGAAACATCCACTCAAAAACCGTCTGCTTGCTCTCCTCAACGGCAACCATAAGCTGCAAGCCGAGGAAGAATTGATGATGCAGGTCGGCCTGGGCCGCGATTGCTTTTGACGTCATCTTTATTCTGCGGCGACGATTTGGCCGAGCTCGGGCTCAAGATGAGCATCGACTGCGCGGTTAAACGCATCGAGCGCGCCTTCGAAACGGCCAAACAGCATATGCGTGTTGGCGCCAGACATGAGGGTCGATTGCATGCTTTCTCCGATCACAAAGTCTTCGTCTAATGTGGTGCGGGTGATCTGGTGGTTGCGCAACCAGTGTTCTGTATTTTCGGCGTCGGCTTTTGGCGCGAGCGTGCTGAGGCGGAGGCGCGTTTCGCCCGGTCCAATGGGTTCTGATTGGATCCAAGAGACATGGTCAGATTGCACCAACAGCGACGTCCCAGGAAACAACGTGTAGAGCACTTGGGCATGATCGCGCAGCCGCCAGGTGTCGCGTGTCTCCGGATCAAGCCGCGCCATGCTGGCGCGCATTAGGATGGAGCGCATGTGCGGTCCAAACATCCGGTAGGACGACAAATTATCTTCAAAGTGCGGCCCAATCGTCGTGCGGTGCGCGACTTTGAAATGATAGGCTTCGATGCCGCCTTCGACCAAGATTTTCCAATTCGCGGCCTGAACCGGTATGTCCTGGTGCGCTACAAATAAATCCTCAAGGTGCAAAGCATCGAGTTCCTCGGCCAAGTCACCGATGAAATCGTCAAGGTCGATCGAGGCGTCAGGCTCAACACAAACCCAGATAAATCCAAACCGCTCCTGACAATCCAAGCGGGTTAGACCGAGGTCGCTTTTCTCCAGGCCGCTAAAGCCTTGATCGAAGTGAGGCGCCGCGATCAGCTCGCCCGTATTGGCATAGGTCCAGGCATGATACGGACACGTAAACCGATGCTTGCAGCCCGACTCATCATCGACCAACCGGGTCCCACGATGACGACAGGCATTGAGGAAAGCGTTGACCTGTCCGGCTTTGTCGCGCGTGATCAGGATCGGCAGACCAGCGACATCGCGGCGGATAAAATCACCCGGGTTTGACACCTCGCTCGTATGCGCCGCGATCATCGGGCGTTTGCGGAAAATCATTTCGCGTTCAAGGTCAAACCGCTCTTGGCTTGTGTAATACGCGACCGGGCTCCGCGCGACCGCCTCGTCGAGGAAAAAGGTCTTGTCAGCTTTGATCGCCAAAAGCTCGTCGATCAGCTGAAGTTCTGTTTCACGATCCATATTGGCCTCCCATGCCTAATGATCAAACTTACCGCTTGGTAAGTAGAGATACTTACCATATGGTAGGTTGTCAACATGATTCGAGAAACGCATGGCGCAAGACACACGAGAAAGACTGCTCGACCAGGCTGAATCCCTCTTTGCTGAGCGCGGATTTTACGGCGTCAGTATCGCTGCAATCGCCAATGAATTGGGCCTCACCAAGCAAGCTTTACTGCATCATTTTGGCAGCAAAGCGAAACTCTATGGCGAGGTTCTGAAACGCATCTCAGATCGATTTGATGCGGACAGTGGTCACCCACATGACGATCAACATACCGCCGCCGACGCGCTCATCGCCTATCTGATAAATCTATCTGACCCAGCGGCGTTCAGCCCGATCGCGACCCGTGTGTTGATGCGCGAACTGCTCGATAATCGAGGCCGCGCCGACACGGCGGGCACCTGGTATTTGAAAGGCTTCCTGCAAGATCTGATCGCACGCGTTCAAAAGGTCCCAAACTGGCAGACTGCCAGCGACGCGGAGGCCCTCACCTTCATTTATCAAATCCTCGGGGCAATCAATTATTTCAGGATTTCCGAACCCACACTGACCGGGATTTTTGGCCAGGATGATTTCGGCGCCCTCGAAGCGGCATTCCCAGATCAATTAGAGCGGCTCATTCGCGCCGGTCTCAATGCGAGATGAGCCCGCGCTTACTTGCGTCTTATGTCGACAATATTCGCGCCGGTTCGAGCTTGCGCCTGACGGACCATTTCCATACTGCGCAAATACGGGATGAGCGCCGATTGATCTTGCGGCCGGCTATAGAGGAAGCCTTGCAACTCATCACAGCCTTGCTCGCGCAAGAACCGCGCTTGAACCTCGTTCTCAACGCCTTCAGCGGTGACGGTCAGGTTTAGGGCATGCGCCATTGCGATCGTCGCACGCGCAATAGCCCGGCTTTGATCATTGGTCTCCAATTCGCGAACGAAGGCTTGATCAAGCTTCAGCTTATCGAATGGGAAGCGCTGCAAATAGACAAGCGATGAGAACCCAGTGCCGAAATCATCCATCGCGATGCGCACACCGAGCTCTTTTAATCGGCGGAGGCGATCGAGAATAAACGCATTGTCCGACAGGAACACGCTCTCGGTAATTTCGAGCTCAATCCGGCCTGGATTGATTCCGGTCTCATCCAATTGCTGCGTGATCAGGCTCAGAAGTCGCGTGCTATGCAATTGCAAAGGAGAGACATTGATCCCAATCTTGGTCCCACTTGGCATTTCCAATGCGGCAGCGATGGCTTTTTCGATCACACGATCGCCAAGCGCGATGATGATCCCATTATTCTCAGCAATCGGAATAAACTCAGATGGCGAAACCGTGCCACGGACCGGGTGGTGCCAACGCGACAGGGCTTCCACCCCGCAAATGGCGCCGGTCTCGGCGTCGATGATCGGCTGGTATTGCAGTTTAAGCTCGTCTGTCTCAATCGCTTTCATTAGGTCTTGAGAGAGTTCGCGTTGACCGCGCACGCGCGCTTTAAAACTGTCGGAATATTCTCGCCAAACGCTGCCCCCGCTCGATTTTGCGGCGAGCAGCGCCAGGTCCGCTTCTTTCATTAAAGCGCTCTCATCGGTGGCGTCTGCATCAATCCGTCGAAGTCCGATACTGGCGCCAAACTGGACATCCGTTTCGGCATAAGCAAATGGCTGCTGCAGCGCTTCGGAGAGATCATTGATGAAGGTCATCAACCGCCCGCTCGATTTTGAGCGCGTTACGAGAAGCGCAAACTCATCACCGCCATAGCGGCACAATATATCCATCGGGTCGCATAAGATCTCGAGACGTCGAGCAACGAGTTTCAAGATATCATCACCGCCCCGATGACCGAACGTGTCATTGATCCACTTAAACTTATCAAGATCGATCCAGATCAGAGCGCTTTCAGATGTCAGACGAATCTCACTGTCGAGGTGCGCTTTGAGGGCATCTTTAAATGAGGTTCGATTGAGCAGACCGGTCAGCGTGTCATACTCAGTTAGAAATGCCGCGCGATTTTCACTCAGACGCAGCGGCGTAATATCCGTTGCCGATCCGCGATAGCCAATAAATGTACCATCCTCAAAGACCGGGCGGGCGGAGAGCTTCCAATAACGCGCATCCGCTTCAATATCGTCGGCGATTTCAAGCTCAAGCGCGACGATTTCCGATCCCCTTGCCACGCGCACTCGAAGCAAATCGCGCTCCGGCGACGGACTAAAGACAGACAGCCAATCGCGCCCCATGAGCAAATCGCGCAACTCGTCGCCGAGCATTTCATCATTATTGATTTCGATGATTTGGCCATCTTTGTTGGTCGACCAAAAGAATGTGTCCGTTGCGTATCCGACATCGCGCAAAACGCTATTGATTTCGCGCGTCCGCTCAGCGGCGGTTTCGGCGTCTGTCAGCCTTTTATTGTATCGAGAAAAGTACCAACGGGTGCAAATCGCTAGGCCGCTAAAGTAAGCGAGCATGATCAATGAGACCACCGAGGAGATAAATTCAGGTTGCAAGAGCGCGTTGGCAAGAAAGCCCCCGACCGTGGCAGCTAGCACTAAGCGACCGACACGCGGCATGTATTGCAAGAGAACGGCGGCGCCCAGCGTTGCGCCAGACAGGATGGCAGCAAACACCAAGATCGGGTCGATCGGATCGATCAATGCGATCACCCCCGGCACGACGCTCCACGTGACGGTGAGCCCGACAAAAGAAAAGCTCTTGATCAAAGAGTCGGTGTCGCGTTGGCCTTCAAAAAGTTCGGATTTTTCGCGCGTGCTGAGCAAAAACAGAACACCGCAAATCAGGACATGGCCCATCAGCCAGAACTGGAAAATACCGCTAAAGGCGGTTTTTCCCATCATCAAAACAGCGGCGCTCACCAGGCCTGCCATAAACAAAACGGGCGCGACCAACGAGACCAATGCGACCTCGCGCGCCTTTTCTATATCCGTTTGCACCGTGCCAAGGCTTAAGCGCTCTCGCAGGTGGTTGACGTTAATAAGCATGTCCCTAGCGTCCCTCTGGGGTCAAGCCGTCACACTACTTGGACTTTGGAAGAGAAGCATTGAAATGCCCGGTTAATCTCAACCGAGCCTGTTTACCTTTGACTAATAAAAAACGCCCCGCAAAAAGTGCGAGGCGTTTGATAGATTGATCCGTGTTCCGGCTTATACGTCGAGGAGCATCCGCTCTGGATCTTCGAGCGCTTCTTTGACGCGCACCAGGAAGGTCACAGCCTCTTTGCCATCAACGATCCGGTGGTCGTAAGACAATGCCAAATACATCATTGGTCGGATCACGACTTGTCCATTGACGGCGACCGGGCGTTGTTCGATCCGGTGCATGCCGAGCACGCCAGATTGCGGTGGGTTCAAGATCGGCGTCGACATCAGCGAGCCATAGACCCCGCCATTGGTAATCGTAAACGTGCCGCCTTGCATGTCGGCAATAGAGAGCGTGCCGTCGCGAGCTTTCTTGGCGACATTGCCCAGCTCGGCTTCAATGCCGGCCAATGACAGTTGATCACAATCTCTGATCACCGGAACGACAAGGCCGCGATCAGTGCCGACGGCCATGCCGATATCATAGTGATTTTTATAGATTATGTCGGTGCCGTCGATCTCTGCATTCACAGCCGGGATCTCTTTGAGGGCTGAGACAATGGCCTTGGTGAAAAAGCCCATGAAGCCAAGCTTCACACCATGCTTTTCGAGGAACGCATCTTTGTAAGATTTGCGCAGATCCATCACCGCGCTCATGTCGACATCGTTGAATGTCGTCAGCATCGCTGCGGTGTCTTGCGCCTCTTTCAGGCGGCGAGCGATCGTCTGGCGAAGGCGAGTCATTCGTACCCGCTCTTCGCGCGGGCCGAGTTCACGCGGGGCTTTCGCTTCTGCAGGGGCCGTCGCAGCCTTGGGCGTGTTCACATAGGCAAGCGCGTCAGCTTTGGTGGCGCGACCGTCTCGGCCAGTGCCAGGAATTTCGGCTGGGTTGACGCCTGCTTCGGCTGAAATCCGGCGCACAGATGGCGCGACCGGGCGCTCGCCCGTCGCAGCAGGCGCAGCCGCAGCCGGGGCGGGCGCGGCCGGAGCAGCGGCTGGAGCCGGTGAAGCACTGGCACCGGCGCCGGCAGAAATACGGGCGATGACCGCGCCAGGTGTGACGCCGTCCCCTTCGGCGACCAGCCATTCAGCGATCACGCCATCCGCCGTGGCAGGGACTTCGAGCGCGACTTTATCTGTCTCGATTTCAGCGATCGTCTCATCTTTCGAAACCGCCTCGCCGACTTGCTTCAGGAAGCTTGAAATCGTGCCTTCAGCGACGCTTTCCCCCATGCTCGGCACGGTAACGTCAACGCTTGCTCCGCCTCCGCTCGCGCCAGGCGCTGGAGCTGGTTCGGCCGCCTTAGGCGCGGGCGCGCTTGCAGCAGGCGCCGAGACCGCAGCGCCATTCGCTCCGCCGAGGCGTCCAAGAAGGGCGCCAATTTCAACAGTGTCGCCCTCATTGGCGACAATCTCGCTCAGCGTCCCGGCGGCTTCTGCGGACACTTCGACTGCAACTTTATCGGTTTCAAGCTCGACGAGGACATCATCCTTCGCGACCGCATCACCTGCGGTTTTTAGCCATTTTCCAACCGTCGCTTCTGTAACGCTTTCACCCAGTGTTGGGACTACGATATCGGTCATGTTTGGTCTCTGTCTTCGTCTTTTCTTTTTTGGTTAGGTGACCAAGCTGTCTTCTACAGGCTTGTCGCCGAGGGCGGCGGAAAGGAACTCATCCTTTTCGCGATTGTGGGTTGAGAGCAAGCCAGTGGCTGTCGCCGCAGCCGGTGGACGCCCAGTATATTTCGGACGGGGGTTTTCAAATCCGACGCGGTTCGCCGCCCATTCCAATTCGTCACGGATAAAGGTCCAACCGCCCATATTGCGCGGCTCTTCTTGGCACCAAACCAATTCCGCTTGAGTGAATCGTTTCAACTCTTCCATAAGAGCCTTACGCGGAACCGGGTAGAATTGTTCCACGCGCAGCAAGTAAACGTCATTTTCACCGGATGCTTCGCGGGCTTCAAACAGATCATAATAGACCTTCCCGGAGCACGCGACGACCCGGCGCATCTTCTCATCGTCCACCAGTTTGACCTTGCCCTGACGGCCGGGTGTCTCTGCATCATCCCACAAGACACGGTGGAATGAGGATTTGGTGTTCATGTCATCAAAGGCGCTGGTCGCCAGTTTATGGCGCAGCAAAGATTTCGGCGTCATAATCACCAAAGGTTTGCGGAAATCGCGGTGGATCTGACGACGCAAAGCGTGGAAATAGTTCGCTGGCGTAGTCAGGTTGCAGACTTGCCAATTGTCTTCCGCGCACATTTGCAAAAACCGCTCAAGCCGTGCTGAGGAGTGCTCTGGGCCTTGGCCCTCATAGCCGTGCGGCAAGAGCATGGTCAGACCCGACATGCGCAGCCACTTTCGCTCAGCCGAGGAAATGAACTGATCAAAAAAGACCTGCGCGCCGTTTGAGAAGTCGCCAAACTGCGCTTCCCACATGACGAGCGCGTTCGGGTTAGCGAGCGAATAGCCATACTCATACCCGAGCACCGCTTCTTCGGACAGCAGCGAGTCGATAACCTCATACTCAGCTTGATCATCATTGAGATGGTTCAGCGCGGTGTAGCGTTCGCCCGTTTGCTGATCGACCATGTGACTGTGGCGCTGAGAGAAGGTTCCGCGGCCGCAGTCTTGTCCGGACAGACGAACATGGAAGCCCTCATCTAACAAAGTCGCGAACGCCATATGCTCCGCAGTTGCCCAGTCGAGGCCTTTGCCGCTCGCAATCGCATCGGCGCGTCCTTTGACGACGCGCGCGAGTGTGCGGTGAACGTTCACGCCATCTGGAACTGTGGTGATTTGCTCGCCAAGCTCTTTGAGTTTGGCTTTGGAGACGCCGGTTTTACCGCGGCGATCATCGTCTGGCGGCAATCCTAGTCCCTGCCACTCGCCTTCCAGCCAGTCCGCTTTGCTGGCCTCCACCGTTTTGCCACCCTCGAACGCCTTATCCAAGAAGTCCTCGAACGCTGTAACTTCCACGTTCACTTCTTCAGCAGTGACCAAGCCTTCGGCAACCAGACGCTCGGTATACAGCTCGCGCGTTGAGCGATGGGACTTGATGGTCGTGTACATGACCGGCTGGGTAAACATGGGCTCATCGCCCTCATTGTGTCCAAACCGGCGATAACAGAACATGTCGATGACAACGTCCTTGCCGAATTTCTGACGGTATTCCGTCGCCACTTTGGCGGCGTAGACGACCGCTTCCGGATCATCGCCATTCACATGGAAAATCGGCGCCTGCACCATCAAAGCCACGTCCGATGGATAGGGCGAAGAACGCGAATACATCGGGCTCGTGGTGAAGCCGATCTGATTGTTGATGATGAAGTGGATCGTGCCGCCCGTCCGGTAGCCCTGCAGTCCGGAGAGCGCAAAACACTCAGCGACAACGCCTTGGCCCGCAAATGCCGCATCCCCGTGCAAAAGAAGCGGAAGCTTCTTACTGCGATCGAGATCACCGGTCTCTTCAAATTGCATGAATTGTTTGGCCCGCGTTCGACCCAATACAACGGGATCAACAGCCTCTAGGTGAGACGGATTGGCATTCATGGTCAGGTGGACGCGATTGCCGTCAAAGATCCGGTCTGAGGAGGCCCCCAGGTGATATTTCACGTCACCTGATCCAAACTCTTCGGCGCCTTGGGTCGATCCGCCCATGAATTCATGGAAGATCTTCTCATAGTCCTTGCCCATCACCGCGGCGAGCATGTTGAGACGCCCGCGATGCGGCATGCCGACAATAATCTCATCGACGCCGAGTGCGCCGCCGCGCTTGATGATTTGCTCCAGCGCTGGGACAGCCGCTTCGCCGCCATCAAGTCCGAACCGTTTCGTGCCGGGATAGCGTTTGTGCAAAAAGCGCTCAAAGGTCTCTGCTTCGATCAGTTTGGAGAGGATGGCTTTCTTCCCCTCTTTGGTGAACGCGACGCCCTTGTCTGGGCCTTCAATGCGCTCTTGAAGCCAGCTTTTTTCCTCTGGATCTGAAATGTGCTGGAACTCAATGCCCATGGTTGAGCAATAGGTCCGGCGGACGATTTCGAGGATTTGGCGCACGCTCGCACGCTCGAGCCCGAGAACCCCATCAATGAAGATATCCCGGTCAAGATCGCCCTCTTCGAACCCGTAGCTCTTTGGCTCAAGCTCCGGCTGATAATCCGGCTTTTCCAATCCGAGTGGATCAAGCTGCGCTTGCAAGTGTCCGCGCATCCGATAAGCGCGGATCATCATCAAGGCTTTGACCGAGTCTTTAACCGCCTGAGCAATATCGGCTTCAGACGCAGCCGCCGGTGCTGCAGATTTGATTTTCTTTTCAAGCTTGGGCTCTAGCAGCGTCCAATTGCCATCAAAGGCTGCGACGTCTTCGGGCGAGGCCGGCTTTGGCCATTCGGTCCGCTTCCAGCTCGCGCCGTCAGCATTGCGCGTGGCATCAGCGCTTCCGTCGCCCACTTCGTCAAAAAATGCACGCCAGCTTTCTGGCACGGACTGCGGGTTCTCGGCATATTGGGCTTGCATCTGTTCGATCCAAACCGCGCTACCGCCATACAAAAACAAAGTATCGAGCATCGCAGCATTTTGTGCGCTGCGTCCGCCATCGACCGGGGATCCGTCGTCTGCCATGTCTTACCGCCCTTGTTGCGGACGGCC
>JBCBQS010000001.1:0-38783 GCA_039820085.1 Pseudomonadota bacterium | reverse complement strand
ACCCCCGAGCGAGTGTCCGATCATCAAGCTTACTGATCGCCCTGTCGTCGCCATCCAATCCGCCGCGGAGATCAGGTCTGCGACATCTGAGGAAAACCCGCTTGTTGAAAAATCACCGCCCGATTCCCCAAGGCCGGTGAAGTCAAACCGCAGGACACCAATCCCGCGCTCTGCCAGTCCTCTCGCAACCCGGCTCGCAGCTAAACTCTTTTTCGAACATGTAAAACAATGGGCAAAGATGGCCCAACCGGCGGGGTCACCGTCAGGGACTTCTAGGACGCCAGAAAGAGAGGCTCCGGTGGCGTTCGTAAACGCGATGCTTTGGCTTTGCATGAGACTTGCTCCGTAACTCGTGCCAGCCAGATAGGAGCGGTTCGGCCATTCTGCCAATCAAGCGTGGGTCTCAATCTTGTGAACTAGGCGCCGGTTGATGGCGGTTCGAGGCCTTCTAACTCACGTGGTTGGTAATCCTCATCATGTTTCGCGAGGATTTCTTTCGCGACAAACACACGAGAGCCTTGTTCGAACCGACCCGTCGCAACAACCCCTTGGCCCTCTCGGAAGAGGTCAGGAACGAGACCTGTATAAGAGACGCGTACAGTTTCACCTGAGCCATCTCCGATCGTGAAGAGAATTTCTGCGCCGTCTCCGTTTTCGCGAGAGCCATATTCGACGAATCCACCAACGCGAATGCGCTGACCGGGCTCTGGCATTCCCCGCTCGACAAGCAGCTGCGGCGTATAGAATAAATCGGCGTGTTGACGAAGCGCCGTTGACGCGAGAAAGCCCGCTGCGACCACCAGAATGGCCGCTGCACCTACCGCATAAAGTCTCTTCGTTCTTGCTCTCATGTTCTCATATATAGCGCGAATTATCTAACGATCCCCTGCGGCACGTTGATCATGCCCGACGCAGCCGTACTGAAGCCCGCAAACCGCCCATTGGGCTTTCTTCAAGCGTCAATGTGCCACCATTCATATCCGTAATATCCGCAACAATGGACAAGCCGAGGCCCGTGCCGGGGGCCGTTTCGTCTAATCGAATGCCCCTTTTAACCGCTTGAGCGCGCTCACTTTCTGACAGCCCTGGTCCGTCATCATCGATTTGAATGAGCACCATTCCATCTTCGGCTTGCGCGGCGCGCACAATCACTTGGTTCGTCGTCCACTTGCAGGCATTGTCGAGCAGATTGCCAAGTATCTCTTCTAAATCTTGACGCTCCGTGCGCACAAAAAGATCGTCAGCAATATCCACTCTGACCGTTTTTCCATCGGCCTCAAACAGCCGGTTCATAACCCGCGCAAGACCGTCAGCAGCTTCGGAAACTTGCGTTCGAACGCCCAATGCCTCTGCTCTGGCCGCAGCCTGGGCACGCCGCAAATAATGCTCAACATTGGAATGCATGGTCTCAGATTGTCGGCGGACAACATCGTCTAGCTGGCTCTCGCCTGTCGCCTCATTTCGAAGCACGGCGAGCGGTGTTTTCAGAGCATGAGCAAGATTGCCCACATGCGTGCGGGCCCGCGAAACGACCGCGCGGTTGTGCTCAAGCAGCTTATTGAGTTCTTCGCTGAGCGGCGTCACTTCGGCTGGGTAATCGCCGGACAGTGCTGCCTGGCGTCCTTCTCGAATCTCGGTGAGGTCAGATTGGATACGATCCAGCGGCCGCAAAGCATATCGAAGCGCCAAGGCCATGGCGAGCAGTGTCCCGCCCGCAAGCGCGAGCATAGCGACGAGCAAAATTGTGCGCAACCGGTCAACACCGGCCATCGTCAGGGTACGATCTGAAATCGCTACCAGCAAAACAGGGTTATCGCGCTCTGGATATGTCGTTGACTGAACGGTGTATCGCGCCGGCTCTTGCGCCGGGCCCACCCCATTGACGCTGATAAACTGCCCTGGATTATCAAAGGCTTGCCGGGTGATCGTCTCAGGCAACTTGATCGTCTCATCAAACACTGATCGAGACGTGATATCGGCAACATGGATGGCATTTTCATCAAGCGCCACCATCATCCAATACTTTCCGGACAGCGGAACGGTAAAGCGCGGATCTGGCGGGTGACGATCCTCTAAATCCTCGATGCGACCAGTGCCATCGTCGAGCGGGCGGATGGCTCGGGCTAGGGTCTGGATGGTCGTTGCGTGCTCATCATCCAAGAGGTTCAGGGCTTCAGCGCGATAGACAGCGGTCATTGCGAAGACGCCGCCTGTGACCAGCAGGAGGCTCCACAACAGCGCACCGATCATCAATCGGCGCGCCAGCGAGAGGCGCTGAAAACGGTTTTTGAGAGGCGCAGCAGACTCCATACAAACCTGCCTAGACTGAACCGGGTCTAAGTCACAACGCCGGAGCGTTCATCTTCTGGAACCACCAAGCGGTAGCCAAGGCCTCGTTCGGTTTGAATACGGCTATTGCCGATTTTCTTCCGGAGACGCCCGATGAACACTTCTATCGTGTTGGAGTCACGATCAAAATCTTGGTCATAAATGTGTTCAACCAGTTCGGTGCGCGGGACCACGCGGCCTTGATGATGAATGAGATAGCTCAAGACCTTGTATTCGTGTGCGGTTAGCTTGATCGGTTCGCCGTCCACGGTGGCGCGTGCCGCTCGGGTATCTAGGCGCAGCGCGCCGGCTTCAATCGCTGCAACCGCATGCCCAGAGGCCCGTCTGAGCAGGGCTCTTAACCGGGCGAGCACTTCTTCTGTGTAGAACGGCTTCGTCACGTAATCGTCGGCACCCGCATCAAAGCCTGCGACTTTCTCGCTCCAGCGGTCTCGCGCGGTTAAGATCATAACCGGGAAGGTCTTCCCATCTTCGCGCCATCGCTCGAGAATGGTCACGCCATCCATTTTCGGCAGCCCAAGATCCAGTATGACCGCATCATAAGGCTCGGTATCCCCAAGAAAGTGGCCGTCTTCACCGTCCGCCGCGAGGTCTACGGCATAACCGGCATGCGTCAGCGCATCCGCGAGTTGGCGGCGGAGATCTGCTTCATCTTCGACAACAAGAATTCTCATATCTTTTACCTTAATCCGTAGACAGGGTTCGTCCAGTTTTCGCGTCGACGGTCACTCGGATCCGCTCGCCTTTTCCAGTCATCCAGTCGATGACATAAACTTGGCGACGCTCGCGATTGAATAGATTGGCGTCGATTTGATAGCCACCATACCGATTCTTAAGCTGATTAAAAATGGTTCGCAGAGGAACAACATCACCTTTGTCGCGCGCATCTCGCGCCTCATCTGCTGTAAACGAATTGCCCCATTGGCCCTGCGCATGCGCTGGGGTGGCAACTGCAGCAATTGCTGCGAATAGCAGAATGGTCGCGAGTGTCTTCATCGTGAGAAGGATATGCGACACATCCTCTGAATGGTTTGTGAATATGATGAACGGAAATCAGTCATCTCTCAAACCCTCGCGCCCAGGACTTTAATCCTGCATCCTTTGGATCTTCGATGGCGATCTCGAGTTTGGCGTACAAATGACCGATTTTTCCTGGGGTTTGGACGCCCTTATTGCGCAACCGCAGCACAGCCCCAGAGTTGCTGCCTTCTGGGATTTTGAGCGAGAGCGGCCCCATCGGGGTTGAGATGTCGAGGCTCCCCCCCAAGATCGCGATTTTGAGCGGCACCTGCACGGTCATCCGCAAATCGCGGCCTTCGCGCGTCCAGGTTTTGCTTGTCCGGACGATGATCTCCAAAATGGCATCGCCCGGTGGGCCGCCAAAAGAGGAGGACTTTCCTTGGCTCTTCAATCGTAAAGACTGTCCGGTTTCGATACCCGCCGGGATGGAGATGTTCAAAACACGCCCATCCGCCATGGTCATCTCGCGCTTCGCGCCAAGGACGGCGTCTTCAAATGAGATTTCGACACGATATCGCATATCAGCACCCTTGCGGGGACCGGGCCGTCGCCGACCTGCGCCGAACATGCCTGAGAGAATATCTTCGAACGGATCGCCCTGGAATCCGCCTTGTCCGCGGCTAAAGCCGTTAAACCCTTGCCCACCGCCAAAACCCGTAGGTTGCCCCTGAGCATCGATCTCTCCACGATCATACTGACCGCGCTTCTTTTCATCGCTCAGAATTTCATAAGCCGCTGAGGCAGATTTAAACCGTTCGGCCTTGGCCGTATCGTCGGGGTGAAGATCTGGATGAGAGTCTTTGGCAATCCGTTTGTATGCACGACGAATATCATCCGCACTCGATGTGCGGGCAACACCCAAGGTTTGATACAATTCATTGCTCATCGGCCAGCGGAAATCTCAATCTACTCGCAGCACATTTAGGGTGAAGGAAGCACAATTGAAACCCATTCACCGCGCCGACCATCAGTGCCAATTTGCGCGACGCTAATCTGAACTGCGGTCGTATTTTCAAAGGCGAAAACCGCTTCAACCTGATCTGCATGCACAGTTTCGACACCGAGGACGTCCGTCTTGACAAAGAACCGGACCTGCTGCGCAGGATCAATCAGCACGCCTTGCGCCGAATAGCCCGGGCCTCGCGGCTGCCAGCTGACGCGGATCTGACCACCTTGACGCTCAGCTGCGAGATTAGCCACACGCCACGGCACCCCGCCGCGATCCTCGAACACAAATAATTGCGGCTCAGTATCGCCTGCTCGCCAGAGCAATGCCTGACCAAATGCCTCATTTGGCAGCGTCACCTCTACCAATGCCTCATCCGAGAGAATGATTTGGCCACCAGCCACCACCGACAAGATGGGCGATCCGTTTAAACCGCGCAGCAGCTTGGATAGGCGCCATTGATCCTCGCCGACGAGTTCAGCTTGTTGCCAACCGATCAGCTCCCAAGCCGTCCCATCACTGATTAGCAGTCGATTTTGACCCGCGCGAACGCTGTCTGCATCTGCTGAGCTTAGCCCACTGCCGGGCAAATAGATTTCGGGCGTATTGGTTTCATCCCAGCCGTCGAACGGGCCGAACCCCAGGTCTGTCTCTAACCGTCCAAGTGTTGCCGGTGAAATTGCGCGCGCGCGTTCTGAGAGCGTTTGGCGGGTCGCACCGACATCAATCGCAACAGCGCCAGGCCAAGGGTCGCTTGCCACCGCGACCACCAATCCTGTCTGCGCTTCGCTCGATCGCATGGGGCCGTCAATGATCACAAATTCAGGGGTTGAAACCGACGCTGCAACATCGCCTGCATCCGGCATTTGCAAGGATCGAATGGACTTTGCGCGCTGGACAGATGCACGAAGATGGGTCCGAACCGTTAGCCCCTCCAGCTCGAGCCGCTCCACGCGCCAATCTTGCCCCTCAAACCTCACTTGGTCGCCAATCTCAAATCGTGTTGCGACACCCGGACCAAACGAAACGGTGAGCATATTGAGATCGGTTAAAGCGCGCAGCTGATCTTGGGCAATCATTTGCGCTGTGCCCTCGTTGAGGACGAGCGGCACAGTGCTTTGGATCGCAAAAGGACGATCTGCAGCCGAATTGCGTTCAATCGCAATTGCTGGCTGATAAGAAAAATCGCCAGAAATGTACGACAAGGATAAACTTGACGGCGTTTTATCCAAAAGGGGAATGGGCTGCGAATAGCCCGGATCTAGGATGCGAGCTGAATCCAATTGAACTTGCGTCGCGCGTTCAACGCTCTCGGCGATCAGCGCCTGCTCGCTTTCCCGAATTGCAAAATCGTAGGCTGTGCTGAGCGGCGCGATCGCGGATGCGAGGGATGTCACGTCCTCAATCATAAAGCCATCGACAACTCCGCTCGCGCCTTGCCCGTCGAGCTGCACGTCAGATTGCACGCTCATATCGTCCAGGATGTCGGACATCTCGATCAAGCCCGATCGTCCATTCAGCCAGTGCCCAAATTGCCAGTTCGGACCATCGCTCCAGACCGTATTTCGGGCCGGAAAGTCAGGCCAAGGTCGTCCGTCCCAAGCCCAGACGAGCACCTGCTCCACGCCCTCTTGATCTGCCCAATACGGGACAGCGACCGAGAGCGCTTGGCGCTGGGTAACATCATCGCGTGCCCCATTCGAATAGGCGGGAAGCGCACTTTCGCTGCTTTTCGGATCATAGAATACGTTTGGCTGGTTCGGCCCTTTGTCGACGGCAGGAAAGCCAATTTCAATGAAACGGATCGGTTTAGATTTAGGCACCCATTGTGTTGGCGTCGTGTCGCGCCGGCCACCGGGTCTTGGAAAATGCGCATTGCGCCACCACCCCAACAGGTCCTTCTGGCGAAACAGCCAATGCTCGCCATGTGCGGCATCTATAATCGGGGTCCGAATCTGCGCATCGCGTTCAGCCGGCCCCGCATAATACCAATCAAACGCTTCGCCGCCTGCAAGGTTTGAAATGAGATAGTCAGATGACCCAAGACCCGAGGCACCGGCGATCAGATCTAAATGTGCGTCGTCATCTCGCCAATCGCTGGCGGGCGGATACCAGTCGACGCCAATAAAACCAATCGCGTCAGAGGCCCATAATGCGTCAAGCGGGAAGACAACATCACCGCTCCCATCGCCGGGGGCGTGCGCGCCATATTCGGTCCAATCTGCAGCATAGGAAATCTTCGTCACACCCCCAACGATCGCGCGCACATCTTCGGCAATCGCAACCAGAGCTTCGACGAACGGAAACCGGCCTTGATCGTCTCTTACTTTTGTCAGGGTCTTCATCTCAGACCCGATGAGGATGGCGTCAACGCCGCCTGCGCGAACCGCGAGCCGTGCATGGTGCAAGATGAAGTGTCGAAATCCGAAGGCGCCATCTTCACCAATAAAGGCCTCAATTTCGCGGCGGGCGTCTTGGCTTTTATCCCGGGTGACCGTGATCCTGCCCCGCCAGGGAAAAGCCGGTTGCTCTTGCCTCCCATCGGGGTCTGGCAAACCGTTTCCGGGCGGCACGTCCATCAGCAAGAACGGGGACAGCGTCACATCGATGCCCGCCCCTTTCAACGCACGAATGCCTTCGATGACTGCCTCGTCCGCTGGCGTCCCGCCAAAATTAGGACTGTCATTGGTTTGCGAAATCAGATGCGCACTGTCACGACGCGTTTGATCGACTTGCCACTCATACGGCACGCAAGCGCGATCTCTGCGCTCGACACCCGGACGGATTTTGCATGTCCCAGCCCTCAGATCATCGCCGAACCAGCCGACGGTGAGTGCAGCATGATTGACGCGCGGAAGATCAGATTGAAGTTGGCGAAGCGACACAATGAAATCTGCGTCGCCATGAGAATTGTTCATATTTAGCGGGCGCTCAATCCTCGGAAAGCGCCGCTCGCGAACGATCGACGTTGCATAGACAAATTCACCGCTGGCCGGGATGATGTTGACGCCTTCGACCGTGCTCGCAAGACTGGTCTCACGCGATGCGCCGGAGCGCACCACTTCAAAGGAGAACTGCGGTAATCGATTGCCGAACGCGTCGAGCGGCAGATCTTCAAAGACGATGTAGGCTGTCCCGCGATATGCCGGCGCCGCTTCGGTCCCTTCAATCGCCTCAATCAATGGGTCTGGCAGCTGAGTTTCGTCGCCGGTATAGAGCCGCCATGTATAGTCCGCGAGTGAGACTTGTTCTGCATTCGCCCATACTCGGTCGATCCGCGTGATGGGGCCCTGACACAACGCGATCGCGACGCTGACCGAATACGTAAAGTCGACATATTTTGGACCGCCCTTGCCTGACCTTTGCTCGCGACGACGTTCCTTGAAGCGCGATGCCCAAATCACTTGCCCGCCAACACGCATACGGCCGTAGACCAACGGTAAGCCCGCCCCTTCCCGGCTTTCCATGACTTGCAGTGACTTAACTCGAGGCCCCGCCACAGGGGCAAGCATAGATGCGTCGAGCGCGCGCCCGGCCAGCGTGCCGAGCGATTGTCCGATCGCGGCACCCGAAACGGTTTGACCCAACACGGATAGACCATTTGGCAAAAGCTGCGCGCCAACCACGCTGCCGACTTGCGAGAGTACAATCTCACCCAATGAAACCTCCAAACAAAAAAGAACGATCAGCGAACTGACCGGTCTTCGATATGAGTTGCGTGTGAAACTTAGAGATTTCCGCCGCCCCAAAGCACTGAGTATGCCTCGCAGTGAACAAGCACGCTGCCATAATCGCTAAGATTGATCCCAGCCGGCACTTCATACTCCTGCACGCCTTTGGTTTTCTTCAGCTCACCAATATTGATGGACCCGTCCACAGCGTTTTTGCCGGTGGCATCAGAGACTGCCTTTGGGGACAGGAAGATTTTCAAGTCTGGTCCATTCGCGGCGCGAAAGTCATCGGCGAAAACGATGAAGGTTTTACCGTCGCGTTGCTCCACAGACCAAGAGCCCTTGAGCCGCTTGGACTTGCGAATGAAGTCGCCAGAAGTCTCGTAATCAACGGTTTGTGTGATGCTCGCTTGGACCTGCGCATCCGCAAGCGCTGGGGCGCAAGCTGCCATGCCAGAGAGGCCAATAATTGCGGCGGCTAAGATCGTTTTTGTAAAGGTCATGTTCGTCTCCCGATAGAAATAAGATTTGGGTGTCCAACCCGGACGCAACACGACCTAAGCGTGCTTCCGAACAAGTGCCAATCACCCTCAATCACGCTCGCGTGCGCAATCTGTGAGGTCCAGGTTTGGGAACTGAAATGCCGCCGCGATCCGCCGACGCCACCACGGTACCAATCTCGTTTCACACACTGCGCGCCCCCAATAGGCATGAATAATCCGATCCTCGCCGGTCAAAATTGCGCAGTGTTTCACTGGATGACCAAGCCCCATTCTAAACAAGAGCACATCCCCCAACTCGGCTTGGCCGATACTGATCTCAACCAAATGACGCCGGGCTGCTGTGAGCAAGGTCTCTTGCGCCATCGCCTCGGCCCAATCCGGCGTGTAGGGGGGCACCGGTTCCGGCTCATCGCCGAGAAGATCCCGCCACACGCCGCGGACGAGACCAAGGCAATCCGCCCCGGCCCCGCGACAGCTTGCTTGATGGCGATATGGCGTGTCCAACCATCGCCGCGCCACTGAAACGATGTCTTCGCGGGTCATCGCTTGCCGCCATCGTTTTGTGTGGCCGCCGGACCAGAGAGCACAAAGTCATTGCCGGGTAAGTGTGGAAACCCGCGAAAATTCTCGGTGTTCGAAAAAACAGATTTGCAGGTCTCAAATCGTTGATCGCAGCTCCGCCCGGCTGGATCAGCGCCGCAGCGTTGATCGCCCAAGACCGCATCACAGAGACGCTGAACCTGGCGCCCGATCGGACGCTCAAGCTCGGCTTTTTGTGACACCAGCTCAGCTTCGAATTGCCCTGTTTGACTGAGTGTGACTTCGCTCAGGAAACCTGACCATACCCAAATCCCGCCAAGGTCCGGTCGCTGCCAGTCGACATGATAAACAGTGATCGCGCAGCCATTCCAAAGACCGGCTTTTAAGTCGGCCTCATCTATGGCGTCATTCGTCAACGCTCCAGCCGCTGCGCCCCGGCCGGGCTTTAGGTCCAGGCTTTGGACAAATTGACCGGCAGAGAGAGCAGCGCCTGGTTGATACGTCTGACCGCTGACTGTGAGGGGTTGATCATGATCGGTCAGACCAAGGCAAACCCCATCGGTTCGGGCCAGTTTCCAACACAAGCTTAGGGTGAGCACCTCACTAGAGAGCCGAGCGAGCAGCGCTTCGGAAATGGGTTTCATCAGAGGCTCTCCTCAGAGCAGTTCGACAATGCCGAGATTGACGACACGTCCGGCGCCAAAGGATTCAATCACGGCTTGGATTTGGTCAGATTCAAAGCGAGCAGCGCAGTCGAATTCAAAACCTGCCGTCACTGTCGCGCCATCCGCAGGCGGTGTGGCAAACGTAACCCGCCCAGATACATGATCGACGCTCCAGTCAGAGGCAATATGTTGACCATCAAGTCCAACTGTGACCGTGCCCGGAACCGGCTTGGTGATGGTTCGAACCGCCATCCCAGTTGTTTTCACCAATTGAAACGATGTCGTTGCGCCGTCGCCGACGCCGATCTGTTGGTCATCAAAGGTCACGGGCTCACCAGACTCGGCACTTGAAAAATCAAGCGGGTCGCGAAACCGAAACCCAAACAACCGCCCCATCCGGGCTTCGAAGAAAGAGATAATCTCCTGCAAGTGGGAAAGGTCCGTCACCGCACCTCCAACGTCCCACCGACGCCGCGACTGGCTCCATCTTGCGTTTCTGATTTCCTGACCACTCGCCAAACTTAGAATTTCGGTCGCGCGCTCTGGTCCTCCAATCGCGCCGAGCGACAAGCGCATCGGAAATCGGACATCATGAAAGGCCTGTATCATGCGTAGCGCCCTCCGCGGGCAGCCGCCGCCGCGATGGAGGTGGCAATCACGCCGGTGGCTCCGATAACTGACTGCGCATCCGCGCCCTGCCCAAGCGACATGTTCAAGTTCACCGTCTGGCCAACCCGCGAAAGACCCGTTTGAGCGATCACAGCCTCCGCCGCAATTCGGGCGAGGTCAGCGATCAATGACTCAGCCATACGCCGAAAGTTGACCTCTCCCGATTGGGCTGCCTGCGAGAGCGCCCGCTCAATACTTACGCCTGCGTCACCGAAGGCTGTTTCTAGCGCACTTGCCGCCGCCGCTCCTGGACCTTCAACCAAGGCCGAGAGGCTGTCACCAGCTCGAGCGAGGTGATCTTCGAACTCATCCATCCGGATGCTCCTCTATTAACGCTTTGAGTGTGTCTCGGGAGAACCCAGCCGACGCAGACGTATGCGTCAGCCAAAGCCACTCTCGAACGGACAAGGGCCAGAACGCTTTTGGCGAAATCCCTAGGCTCATGGCCTGGCGCATCATCTCAGCCCAAGGCAGCATCGAAGGCCTCTGCAACAGCTTTTGCCGCCACGGCTGGAGCCAGGCGCGCGAGCGCGTCCGTGGCCGGTTTGGTAATCATCAAGATCGCTAAGACATCGAGAAGCTCGTTCGCCGTCAGGCGCTTTAACCGCGCTTGCAGATCTCTAAGCGATTGGCACTCAAACCGCGCTTCAAGCTCGGCAAGGGCGCCAAGCGTCAAACACATGATGTGATCAGATCCATCAATCTCGATCGCGATTTCGCCGCGCGCTTGGTTCATGCGATCGCCGCAAATGCCAACGCACCCGCGCTTTCGAGATCGATCGCGAAGCTCGCCTCTGCATCATACGTCCCGCTCCATTGAAGCGAACGGATGTGCAGCGGTCCGGTCAGCGTCCCCATACCCGGAATGACCAATTGCCAAATGACCAAGGCCCCATCGAAAAACAGCGCGCGCATGCGTCGATCACTTTCAGCGTCTTTAAACACGCCATTGCCCCGAACACGCGCCGTTTTAATGCCTGCATTCGACATCAGCTCGCGCCATCCCTCGGGACTATCTGCCGCCGTCGCATCGACACTTTCAGCATTCAGCTCGAACGTGGTGGTGCGGATCCCCGCGAGCGTGATGAATCCCTCTGGTTCAGATCCAATTGAAACTTTGAGGAGTAAATCTCGCCCTCTTTGACCGGCCATAATTAGATCTCCTCTGTGTGAATGCGGACCCGAAAGACGCCGCGAAAAGTTTGCGCGCTTTTGCTGCGCATCACGTCGCAATAGGTCGGAATGATCAGCGTCACCCGCTGCGTGATGAGGTTCAGCGACAAACCTTCCAAAGCCTGTCGTAACGCGCCGAGAATCGCTTTCGCTTCGACCAAACCGCCATGCCGCGAGTGGACCGCAAATTGGAGCAAATGTTCGAAGCCTCTCATACCGCTGACGCTCGATTCCGTCGTCTCAAATCGCTCGACGTCTATGTACGGCTCAATGGCGGAAACGGCGTCTCCATCAAAGATGCGTGGCGGGTCTCCGAGTAGATCAACGATCTCAGTGTCGCCACGTAGCGCTGCCAAAAGCGTCGATAAGAGTTCGGTCTCGCTGTTTGCAAGGAAACCGTCGGCGCTCATAGCCGGACCTCATCATGCGCGTTGAGGATGGCTTGAACGTCTGCAGGCAAACTGACGTCTAGCCCAGCGTCATTAGGCACCAAGGGTCTTGCCTGGTACATTGATGCAACCAAGCGCAAGACCGCTTCGCGCAAGTCTGCAGGCACCGAGTCAGCATCGTCATAACCCGCTTCGAAGACCAGCCGAGCGCGGGCGGGTGATGCAATTGGCGGTAACATACTCCACGGCCGCAAACGGACCCGCCCAGACGCGAGCGTAAAACGCTCCGAGTGATCTTCGAGTGTTCCATCATCCCGCTCGATCCCGACTGAAAGAAGGGAGCGAACGGGTCGCCGTGCGAGGCGCGCTCCGCGCCCGGCGAGTTCAGCCGGCCAAGTCAACCAGCGCTGCTCAAACGTTTGGCGAACTAAAGCGATCTCAGCGACCTGTGTCACCCGCGATACCGCAGATTGCAACAGGTCACCGATCAAGCGGTCTTCGCCATCATGACCCACACCAAGATAGTCTTTGACCAGATCAAGCGATACAGCTGGCGCGTTCGGTGCCGACAACACCGTCAGGTCTGTCATCTCAGACCTCCTCTTCGATTGAAGCTCAAACCAAGCGGGCGATTAAAAGACCATCGCTTTGATGGCGTCGAAATTTTGAACCCCGCCGCCCACACGCTTTGTCGTGTAGAAAAGCACGTACGGCTTGGACGAGAACGGATCGCGCAAGACCCGCGCGCCTTGGCGATCAACAATTAAGTAACCGCGCTTGAAATCTCCAAACGCAATCGCTGGCTGGGCTGCGCCAATATTTGGCATGTCTTCCATTTCCGTGACGGGATAGCCCATAATGGTCGCTTCAGCGCCATTGATGCCCGGCGACCAGAGATACCGCCCGTCTCCGTCTTTCAGCTTTCGGACATCCGCGGTGGTTTGCCGGTTCATGACAAAGCGCCCATTGGCGCGAAACTGGCTTTTCGGCGTGTAGATGAGGTCAATCAGCTGATCGCCAGCATTGGTTTGAGTAAAGTCGCCGTCAATGACACCGATCCGACCCCATGTATGAGTGCTTTCGGGCACCAGACCGTAATCGAAAAACCCTTTTGGCTTATTCGCGCCATCGCCGCGAACAAACGCTCGGCTTTCTTGTACGGAAAACGCTGTTTCGACTTCATCCGCCAGCCATTCATCAATGTCGGCATAGGTATCTTCGAGAAGCGTTTGGGTGGCCGCTGGCATCGCATAGAGCTCACCTGCCGGGAACTCGAGCAAGGTCAGTCCGTCAGTCGTTGTCTCTGCTCGCGCTTGAGTTTCGCTGGCCCAATCGGCCTCAACGCCGAGCGAGACGGGTTTACGGAACAGACCAGACGAGGTTTGCCGAACACTCGCAATTTGGCGCATCGGCGAGGATTGCAGCAAGCGGGCTTCAATCATCCGGTCAAGCTCGGGTGGCGCGACATAGCCGCCTTGATCATCTGTTCCAGCCGTCAGGGCCTTTGTATCAAGACGCGCAAGACCGCTTTCATCACCCGCCCGCATATATCTTGCCCAGGCTGTCGAATGCGCATCTGGTTCAGCGTCAGGATGCGCCTCATCTGATCGCGCCGACTTCAAGCTTAGCAGGTCTAAGCGACGATCCATCTTGCTCAGTTTTTCATCGATCAGCGTATCGGCCGACCCCTTGGCTTCAATGTCCGCCAAGCGGTCATCATTCGCTTGTTTATAGGCTTCGAATGTTGCCATCAATTCGGCGACCAGAGCCTTTGACTCTCCATTGAGAGCTTTGGTTTCTTTGCTCATATCTTCTCCTATTGAGCTAATCCAGAAATCACTTTGAAGCGCGCGGTGTCGAGCATGGGCTCCGCGACCAAGGACACTTCAACCAAATCCACTTTGACCAGAACGCGCCCCGCTTGCGGACGCACGGTCCAGACTTGCGGGCGAAATCCGATAGAGAGACCAGACAGTCCGCCTTCCATCAGAATTTGAGCTGCGGGTGACTCAATCAGTCCACGGACGAACAACCCGCAACCATCTTCCACCATGCGCACCCAACGTCCGGAAACCGCGCCAGCATGATGATGCAACAGCATCGGTTTCGGACCCGATCTCAAACTCAAAGCGAACGCGCCTGGTCGGACGACATCGCCGCTGCGATCTTCGACATTGAAGCGCGACGCATAGCCTTCGATCAAAATACCGCAGTGATGGTTCGGAACCGATCGCGACAGCAAGCTCATTCTCTCGCCTCGATTTTCATTTCGATCCGATCAAGCTGTGCGTTGACCGCTTCTAATTGCGCTTCCACACGCGCCAATCGTTCAGCCACTGGGCGTGATTCAGCCGCTTCGCGCTCCAGCGTATCGATCCGCTCAAGCGTGGCGCCGGCCCAAATTAATCCTGCTGCCGTCTCAATCGCGATCGCGATCAAAACGGCCATACTGACCCGTTTTTGAAGCATTATTTTATCCCCAACAGGTCGCGTTTTTCGTCTGCGCTTAAGAAATCGGCCTCTGAGATTCGCGCCCATAGGGCGTCCTGTTCAGATACAAAAGCGGGCACAGACTCTCGATCGACTTGCACCGATCCATCGTCAAACCGTCCACTCAACCAGACAGAAAAGGCGTTGGCGGTTTTTTGAACAAGCGGCAGGATCGTAAGCCGCCAAAAGGCCAGATGCGCTTCTTTATACGTCGCATATGTATTGTCCCCCGGAATCCCAAGCAGCATCGGTGGCACCCCGAAGGCCAGCGCAATTTCGCGCGCTGCTGCATGTCGCGTTTCTGTGAAATCCATCTCAACGGGTGACAAGCTCATGGGCCGCCAATCCAACCCGCCTTCAAGCAAGAGCGGCCGCCCGGCATTTGTGGCGCCCGCATGCTGTGTCTGCAATTGATCTTTCAATCGATCAAATTGCTCATTGGTCATGCGCGCCCCGTCTTTGCCATACATCAGGGCGCCCGACGGCCGGGCCGCATTATCGATCAGTGCTTTCGCCCAACCGGCCGCGCCATTGTGAATGTCCAGAGCTTTTCGAGCCGCTGCCAGCGGAGACAGGCCGTATAAGCTGTCACCAGGATGATAGAGCTTGAGATGCAGGACCGGTGACCATCCATCCGGATCGCGTTTGATGACCCGCTCGCCGCGTTTCAATCTCACAGCAACACCGAGCGGCTGCCCCAAATCATTGGTGCGGATCGACACGCAATCTGTTCGAAGCGCAAACAAGCCCTTTGGGACAGAATGGTCGATCGGCGTAACGGCTTCGAGCCAGGCATTTCCGGTGATTTGAAGGTCAGTATAAAGACGTTCTCGAAGCGCTTGGCCGGCCTCATCCGGAGACGGTTCATTTAAAAGGGATTCAACGCGATTATCGCTGGCTTTGAACACGATCGATGCGGCGGCTTCTGCGATCATTCGCACGCACCGATAGGCAATGGCATTGCCGACATATCCATCGCGCACCAAAGCCGTCGGATCGAGGCGCCCCCAATCCGTCAGCGGCAATTGCGACAGTGCAATCAGGGGCGGCGCGTTCTTCTGTTCGATCTTAGTCCAGGGCAGCTTCATGGGCCTCGCGGCGACCTCCTACACGTCTCAACGCTACGGAAATTACTCCCGTCAAAGCCCGGTCGGATTGGTTTCCAATTTCTTAAGTCTTTTTGTGTGTGGTGCTCGGGACAAACCAATTTGGATCCTCGCTTTAGCGGGATCTTGGGTAGATTATTCTCGCGCGATATTGCGGATACTAAGAGGGGGCTAAATGCTCGGACGCGTTATTTCTGTTGCCAATTCCAAAGGCGGCGTCGGTAAAACGACAACCACCGTTTCTCTTGCTGAGGCGTTTGCCGCTGAGGGGTATAAAACGCTCGTCGTTGACCTCGACAGCCAAGCGAACGCATCCTTACTGATCTTTGGTGAGACTGGCGACGAACGGCTCTATGATGCGATCCACAATTATACCAACGTCTCTGACTATTTGCGCGAAAACTTCCTCGGTGAGTGTTTCGCACATATGACGAAATTTATCGTCCCGAATGCGAGTGATGTCACGTTCATGGGCAATGCGCTGGACCTTTCATTGGTTCCAGCGACGCCGGGCCTCAGACGCGCCGAACGAGAGCTGATCTATATTCTCACAGAGCAAGGATATTCGATGACAGCGATTGAGGGTCGCGTCGGCTTGAGATTGCGCCAGGATATGGCCGACCTGCGCAAGCAATATGATATTGTCATCTGTGATTGCCCCCCTGGGATTTCAGCGATGACAGAGGCCACACTGTCAGCATCTGATCTCATCATCGTTCCCACCATTCCGGATTTCATGTCGACACTCGGTCTGGACCTCTTCACGGGCGACATCATCGAAAGCCTTAAAAAGCGGGGCTTGAGCAATCGTCCTGTCGTGCTGGCCACCAAATTTGACGGCTCACCGCATCAAAGCATCGTCCTCGAAGCCATGCGTGAAGGCGCAACCGACCCTGAGAGTGAATATGACATCTTCCAGACGGTTATTCCGCAAAAGCAAGAGTTTGCAGCAAACCCTGTCGAGCTCGGCGCAAATCCAACACTCGCGCAAAAGTGGCCGGGTGATGCGCTGACAGTGGTGAATATGCTATACCAAGACGTACAGGCGCGACTCGCGGCGCAAAGCACCAACGCAGCGGCATAAAAAGCATGACACGATCAGGGATTGGACACGAAGCCCTCTCAGCCATCTTAAGTGATGAGAGTTTGTTCCCGAGAGTGAAAGACAGCGATCTTGTCGCCCTCGCCAGTAAACTCGCCCGCAAACAAGTCACGGCGGCCGGTCTCACCAAAGACGACCTGCTTGCGCTCAAATCGGCCCTGGGTGATGACGTGTTTGAGAAGACGCTAGATGGGCTCAGCCCACACCACATTAAGCTATTGGCGCGACGCCTGGACCGCGGCGCGCCTGAGATTGAAGTAAATACCGGGAGTTCTGCGCTCGCCTATGTGCGTTCGATCCTGGGCGGCGATGTCACCCCGACTGAGAGCGAAGCGCCCGCGTCCGCGTCGTCTTCAGAAACCCCACCTAGAAAGAACAAGTATCTGGGTCGAAAGGCCTTCCGCACGGGCCGTTAGAGCCTTCGAATGCGCGGTGCGCCGCTGTTCGAAAGCATCAATACGCTAACCGCCCAAACCAAAGCATCGACGCGGTCAGGTGAGCCGGTCAAACTGTCGGTTCCAAAGCGACACATTTCGTCTTCAAGCGCCTTGAACATCCCGACATGCGCGACCAATCCTTGTCCGTAAAGAGCGGCGACGGGCATCGCGCGCGCCTTTTTACCAAGTCGGGCATGGACCAATTGAATGGGCAATCGACACCCGAGACTCTCGAAGATAGTTCGTAGCATTTCTCCGCCCTGGTTGGCCTCTGCGACGAGGCATGAAGCGCCATAAAGATCCGCGACTGAAAGCGCGCGCGCGGCCCAGTCTTGCGGCTTCAATCCGCGCTGGGTCGCATCTGCGAGGATATAGCATTTATCTTCCGAACCGGGCGCACGCACCACCCCAGCCGCAATGATCCCGCAAGCGTCTGACCCGGCATGACTGGTGGTCGCTGGATCAATCGCGACGATCATATCGTCAAAGCGCTCAGGGGCTTCATCTACACGCAACCGATCAATGTCACTGCGCCGCCACAGTGCGTGCTCAAGATCTTCAATCAACTCGCCCTCTAACTCTTGGCGCGCGAGCGTTGTTCCCGTGTAGGCTTTTTCGATGTCACGGACGAAATCCTCCGCCAAGTTGGTTTCGTTGTCGCGTGTCGCGCTGTGCGTTACACGCGCGCCTCCTGCCATGAGCCGCCGGACCAAAGGAACGGGTTTCGGGGTGGTCGTGGCAACGCATCGCGGCTGAATGCCAAGGCGCAGCCCAAACTGTAAATTGTTCCAAACCGTTTCACCGTTCGGCCAAACGGCGATCTCATCACACCAGGCCGCATCAAACTGCGGGCCTCTCAAACTTTCGGGATCTTCCGCCGAAAACGCAAAAGCAACCGCCCCATTTGTCCATTCGAGTCTGCGGCGCGAGACGTTATACTCTGGACGCCAATGATCGCTCGGCTCGATCGTACAGATCCCAGAGGGACCCTCAATCATCACTTCACGCACGTCGCTCAATGTTGGTCCAATAAGCGCGATGCGCCGACAGCCACCATAGAGCGCCGAAAACCGAACCCATTCAGCGCCAGCGCGCGTTTTTCCTGCGCCGCGTCCGCCAATAAAGAGCCAGGTTCGCCAGTCTCCGTGTGGCGGGCGCTGAGGTCGCCGCGCTGTTGCCAAAAACGGAAAGCGCCGCAAAGCGAGCAATTGCGGCCGCGTAAAGTATTGCCCTGTGCGATAGTGTTCGTCCCACCAATCGTCCCAGGTCAGCGCCAAAGCGCCATCCATGTCTGTCATGCGCACATTTAACGATCGATAAGATCCGGTCGGATTGGGGCGGGTGCTTAAGCCTCTTCCAAAGCAACCAAGATCGTGCCCTCGGCGACTTGCGCTCCGAGTTCGGCACCGACCTCGGCAACAGTCCCATCTCGGGGTGCTGTTAGAGAGTGCTCCATTTTCATGGCCTCCATCACGGCCACGGTTTGACCTTTGGTGACGCTGTCACCGGGGTTCACCGTCAGCGCGATCACTTTGCCGGGCATAGGTGCTTTGACCGCGTCACCGCCGGCAAGAGCTTCAGCTTCAGCCTCGAAGTCTGGCACTTCGACAAGCACGCTGTCGCCGCCGGTCGTCACAGCAAAGCGCCGATCAGAGAGATCTGTGACCAACGGCATGGAAACGTCTTCAGCGACGTCATGATCGGTTGGATCAAACCAATCAGCATCCTCTCCAACCGCGACGGCCGTTTTCGTCACGGGCGCCGCGTTCATCCGCCAACCATCACGGACACTCCAAGGACTGTCTCCGCTTTCTCCCAGCAAGACATCGCAAACCGCCATCACCGATGCGTGCTGGTGCGCAGACGGCGCGACCGTCAATGCATCGCCTTGCTCAGCAATCCAGTTCACGTGGTGCGTGCCATCAACAAACGCTTCGGCCATGGCGCAGCGCCGCAAAAAGCCAATATTGCTCGGAACACCGACTAGTTGCAGATGCGCGAGCGTGTCGATTAAGTGATCGTTTGCGTCCTCGCGGTCTTCGCCGAACACAACCAGTTTGGCGATCATAGAGTCGTAAACCGCAGGCACTCGGTCACCGCTCTCAAAACCCGTTTCCCAGCGCAGCCAATCAGCGTCTGGATCCGCCAACATGCCAAATTCTTCGATCAAACCAGCGCCCGGGCGAAACCCATTCGCGGGATCTTCAGCGCAGATGCGGGCCTCGATTGCATGGCCGTGGAGCGTGATGTCCTTCTGTTTTGCAGGGAGCTTCTCACCGCTCGCAACTCGCAATTGCCAATCGACCAGATCAGTCCCCGTCACCATTTCGGTTACTGGGTGCTCGACCTGCAAGCGCGTGTTCATTTCAAGGAACCAAAACGTATCGAGCGCAAGCGGTTTCGAGCCATCGACGATGAATTCCACTGTCCCCGCGCCTAGATATCCAACCGCTTTGGCGAGTTTCACAGACGCATCACACATGGCGTTTCGGACATCCGCTGGCATACCCGGCGCTGGTGCTTCTTCGATCACTTTCTGGCGGCGTCGTTGCAAAGAGCAATCGCGTTCGAACAAGTGCACAGCATTACCGTGTCCATCACCAAAGACTTGCACCTCTATGTGGCGCGGTTGTTCGACGAGCTTTTCAAGCATCACGCGACCATCGCCAAACGCCGCTTCGGCCTCGCGCACCGCACTCTCAAGCTCTGATGCGAGCTCCGCCGGTTTCGAGACCAAACGAATGCCGCGGCCACCACCGCCAGCCACCGCTTTGATCAGAATTGGATAGCCGATACGCTCAGCTTCTTTTTGCAGCGTTTTAGCGTCTTGCGCGTCGCCGCGATAGCCAGGCAAGACAGGCACGCCTGCCTCTTCTGCGATGGCTTTGGCGCGGTCTTTCAGACCCATCGCTTCAATCGTATCCGCAGCTGGCCCGACCCAGATCAATCCAGCATCGACAACTGCGCGGGCAAAGGCAGCATTTTCTGACAAGAAGCCATATCCTGGATGGATCGCATCCACGCCGGCACTTTGCGCCGCTTCAATGATGCGCGCGCCATCCAAATAACTTTCGGTCGCAGCCGCAGCGCCAATCCAGACAGCGTCATCAGCGTCGCGGACGTGCTTGGCACGGGCATCTGCATCCGAATAGACCGCGATGCTGCGAATCCCGAGCGCTCTACATGTGCGCATGATCCGGCAAGCGATTTCTCCCCGGTTTGCGATGAGCAGCGATTTTATCATTCCCGTTCGCCTCTTGTCCGTTCCCGATCTCTGCCGGTCTCACGCAGCAAAGAACCTTGCCCCAAACTTGGTTTACCGCCTAAGCTAAACCAAACAAAAGTTTAAGGGGTAAAACAATGGCATACGCATCTGGAGTTCGGTTAAGCAGTCTTGCGGGTCTCATTGGCGCCGGAGTTGGCGGGTACATCGGCTATACGCAAGCCGAAACCGTGAGCGAATTGACTCCTATCACGGGCGCGCTCATCTTGGGCGGGGTCGGCCTCGTCGCAGGCAGTGCGGGCGCTTTCATCCTGAAATCACTGATGCAGTTTTTGATTTACGCCATCATGTTTGGCGTGGTGATTTTTGTCTTTCAAACACAAATTGAAGCGATGACAGGGATAAATCCAGTTGACGCCAGCATTGGTGTGTTACGCGATATCGGGCTTCCCGTCGGCGCAATTCCAGGCGTCGGGTGACGTCGCTTGACAGACTTAATCTACCTTGGCGATGCAGGTATTGCTGCGAAACCGGCAGCGATTATTGATCCTCGTCGAGCCCTTGGACCAATACCCCCAAGTGTTGCCATCCGGGTGATACTTTAACTGCGTATCGTCCTTCTTACAGCTTTTGCGGCTATAGCCTGAGCCTTGATCGATGCGGTAAGTGAGAAACGCGTCCGTCCCGTTCTCAAGTCCGGCCTTTGAGATATCCCAGGTCCGTGATTGGCCTTGTGACAGAAAGCCGTCAAACGTGTACGACCCGACTTTGAAGATGCTAAGCTCGTAAGCGCCTTCATTCTCAAATTTGAATTTGCTGACATAACAAGTCTTTCCACCCCCAGCGATGCTTTGGGCCAATGGCGGGTCGTTCAGCGTTGCAAGCACGATGCTGGAAAGAAAAATCGGAACGACGCGGTTCAAACGTTTGGGCAAGTCCACCTCCTAGGGGTCGCTGCCCCTCTTGAACCGTTTTGCTATTCCATTTGTCCTTTCAAGCTTGCTTATCGGGTCGGTTGAATTGACCCGGTCTGTCAAAACCGACAGTCGGTTGTCCGATCCTTAGTCTGCCCAGTTCGGCTTGCGTTTTTCCAAGAAAGCCGCGAGGCCTTCTTTGCCTTCATCACTGACACGGCGTGCGGCAATCCGCTTGGCGGTCTCTTTGCTGAGCGTTGCGCTCGCGGGCTCACCCGCGAAATCGAGGACCAGGTTCTTTGCGTCTCGGATCGCGCCCGGCGCCGCCCCCATGGCGAGCGAAGCAATATGTTCCTCCATGGCGGCTAGCCCTTCAAGATCATCGACAACATATTGAACAAGCCCGATTTTCTCCGCAAACGCGGCATCAAACCCTTCGGCGGTGACAAACAGGGCTTTGGCCCAACGCGGACCGATTGCGTTGATCACAAAAGGCGAAATTGTCGCCGGCGTGAGACCCAGGCGAACTTCGCTGAATTTGAACTTTGCCGAATTCACCGCAACCGCGACATCACAGGCGGCGACCAAACCAGCCCCGCCCCCCATCGCAGCCCCCTGAACCAAGGCCACAGTCATCTGTGGCAGCTCAGCGAGTTTTCGGAGCATTTCTGCAAGCGCCAAAGCGTCTTGCTCATTATCCTCACGAGTCCAGTGTTGCGCCGCTTTCATCCATTCTAGGTCCGCTCCAGCTGAAAAACTTTTTCCAGCGCCCCTCAGAATGACCATCCGCAACGTGTCTTGTTCTTCGAGGGTTTCCAGAGCGTCAGTGAGCTCTTCGATCACCTGACTGTTAAATGCGTTATGTCGATCTGGACGGTTCAGCGTTAGGATCGCGATTCCAGCGCGGGTCGCGTCCAGTGTGATTGTGTCGTATTCGCTCATCGTCTTCTTCTTCCTTTGAGACGGTTCGATAGTGGCTATCGCGGCGCAGCGCAGGTTTTTCAACCCACCACCATAAGAGATAAGACGAAGTGAAGACCAATATGGTCGCCAAGGCCAGTCCACCCGCCCAGCCCAGTTGTTCAAACACACCCGCCATGACCAAGCCTTGAAGGATCGGAAAATGGACGATGTAGACGCCATAGCTAATGTCACCCCAGCGAGCAGCCTTCAGCGGTGGACCGGGCATATGCGCGATCCCAACAATCAGGCACGACAATCCTAAGACCCGCAACGCGTCGAGCGCTGGGATGATAAGAGAGAGGGTCAGAGTCACCAGCCCAATGCAAAATAGGCTCGTCGCGTGTGGGATGAGTGACGCGCGCAGCCGCCAAACCGCCATACCCGCTGCAAAAAACATCATCTGTCCGGGCAATTGCCGCGAAAGCTGCGCCGCGTAGGCGCCGTCATAGGCAAGGAGGGCGGATTTCCAGACAAACGCGGCGAAGACCAGCGCGCCAATACCGATCCACCACAGACCGCGCATTTTCCGCAAAACCCAGGCAATCAATGGCAGCGCGATATAGAACATGACCTCGATCTTGAGGGTCCATAGCGCGCCGTTCACGTCGGTAAACCGATTGGCTTCAAATAGCCCTGGCAGATTTGGCTCGAGAAAGTTCAAAAAGATCAGATTGGCCGCCATGTAGCGGAGGATTTCGCCGAATGCGTCGCGCTCACCGAACGTGAAAAAGAAACTCACCAAAGCGGGGATGAGAATCACGACCGCATAGGCAGGATAGAGCCGCCTCGCCCGCTTACCGGCATAGTCTGCGATATTGTCTGAGTGTTCCAGAGAACCATAGACGAGAAGACCAGAAATCACGAAGAAACCCTGGATTGAGAGCTCCGCCATCGTAGAGAAGATCGTCTCATAAGCAGTCAGCGCTGCAAACGAACTAAGTGACACCGCGTGATAGAAAAAAACCAAGCTTGCCAGCAGAAGACGGATAAAGTCGAAACGGTTGAACGCAGTCCTCATGTCTCATGCTTAAGCGTCCTTCTGATTTGAAACAAGCGCATAAAAAACGCCCACAGATGGTCTGCGGGCGCTTTTCTAAGATTGGCGATTTACCCCTATATTTAGGTGGTTCGCTCTTTCTTTTTATCCGATTTGGCCTTCGATTTTGTCATCGCAGCCTCGAATTCGGCAAGTGAAAGTTGGCCATCATCTCCGGCCAATTTTGCGAATTTCTCGCTGGCTTTCTCTGCCGAATATTTGCCGTCTGTCGTCTTGTAGGCGACATACTCGGCCTGGGTAATCATACCACTGGCGTCTGCGTCAATTTTGGTGAAATAATCAGCAGGAGAGCCTGCATGAGCCGTTGCGAATGCGCCGGCTGCGAACAAGCCAACAGTTAGCGTTGTCAGTTTGAGTTTCATAAATGTCCCTCCCTGGAACGGTTAGAGAATACGCCCCTTGAGAAGGCGTGTTACACCCGTAACAGTAGCGCGTGTTACATTTGTAGTTAACGTTTTGTAATCTCAAAAAGGGCTGTTTGGGTTTCCGGAACAGCCGAGCATGGACCGCTACATTCTGAACACGCCAAACCCGCGTTCTTTGAACGGGGCGTTTAACGTCGCCGACAGCGCCAACCCAAGCACGCGGCGCGTGTCCGCTGGATCAATGATACCATCATCCCACAACCGCGCCGTCGAAAAGTACGGAGATCCCTCTTTCTCATAAAGCTCCCGGATCGGCGTTTTAAACGCTTCCTCGTCGTCCGTGGGCCAGTCTTCGCCGCGACGGTCCATGCCATCGCGCTTCACCGTCGCAAGCACGGAGGCCGCTTGCTCTCCGCCCATCACTGAGATTCGCGCGTTCGGCCACATGAACATGAACCGCGGACTGTAAGCGCGGCCGCACATGCCATAATTGCCAGCGCCGAATGAGCCACCGGTTACGAGAGTCAGTTTTGGAACAGACGCCGTTGCAACAGCCGTGACCATTTTTGCGCCATCCTTGGCGATCCCGCCAGCCTCATATTTCGAGCCGACCATGAAGCCCGTAATGTTTTGCAAAAATAGAAGCGGGATCCGGCGTTGATCAGCAAGCTCGATGAAATGCGCCGCCTTTTGCGCGCTTTCTGAGAACAGGATCCCATTGTTCGCTAGAATCGCGATTGGCATTCCATACAGCTTGCCAAATCCGCAAACCAGTGTCTCGCCATACAGCTTTTTGAACTCATGGAACTCAGAGCCATCAACCAAACGGGCAATGATCTCCCGCGCGTCATATGGCTCGCGCAGGTCCTGCGGGACCAGTCCGTGCAATTCAGCTGGATCATAGAGCGGCTCAGCGACTTCGACCAACCCAACAGGGTCGGGCTTCGGCACGTGCAGCGTCCGAACAATCGACCGCACAATCGCCAGCGCATGATCGTCGCTCGCTGCATAATGATCAGCGACACCGGACTGGCGCGCATGGACATCCGCCCCGCCAAGATCTTCAGCTGAAATGACTTCACCTGTCGCGGCTTTAACGAGCGGCGGTCCGCCGAGAAAGATTGTGCCTTGTTTGCGCACGATGATCGTTTCATCAGACATCGCGGGCACGTAAGCCCCGCCAGCTGTGCAGGATCCCATCACGGCAGCGATTTGCGGGATACCTTTGGCACTCATGTTCGCTTGATTGAAAAAGATCCGCCCAAAATGCTCTCGGTCCGGAAAAATCTCTGACTGATGAGGAAGATTGGCGCCGCCACTGTCGACCAAATAGATACATGGCAGGTGGTTTTCGAGCGCGATTTCCTGAGCCCGTAAATGTTTTTTGACGGTGACCGGATAATACGTGCCGCCTTTAACAGTCGCATCATTGCAAATGATCATACACGTGCGGCCTTCGACCTGGCCTATGCCGGTAATGATCCCCGCGCCGGGCGCTTCGTTGTCATACATGTCATGGGCCGCGAGCGCGCCGATCTCGAGAAATGGGGTCGCGGGATCGAGCAGTTTTTCAACCCGGTCACGCGGCAACAGTTTGCCACGAGAAACATGCCGCTCTCTTGCCCGCTCAGAGCCGCCGAGCGACGCTTGCGCAGTCTTTTCCTGCAGCTCTTCAACCAAATGCTCCATCGCTCTGCGATTGGCGGAATAGGCCGCACCCGCAACATCAAGTTTTGACTTTAAGACAGGCATGAGCGCCCTCCCCGAAGCAGTGTCGATACGCCTTAACCGGGCGCGGTAAACCTGTCATCCCGAGCTTTTGATGCAAAGTCATCAATTCCTTCACAAATTTGTCCCATATTCAGAGTTCAACGGTGGAGTCCAATGGAGAACGCATAATGGGTCTGTTTGGCGGCATGAGCTTGGACGTGGTCCCTGCCCTTGCTTCGATCAAATTCCTGGAAGATGTCCCTCGCCGCGCATTGCGCGCAGCAGGCAAGGAAGCCCGTTGGTTCTCCGTCCCGGCCGGATGGCCGCTCTTTCGCGCGGGCGAGATGTCGGATTCGATCTTTTTCGTCCTTTCTGGCTCGTTCGGCGCATTCAAAGCGATGCGCGATGGCCGCAGCGAGTTTCTCGGGCATATTCGGGCCGGCGAACCGGTCGGCGAGATGGCGATGTTTCAAGGCGGCATTGATCTCGATGGCGATGGCGCGCCTGAAAACGTTCCGCACACATCATCTGTCTACGCGCTCCGCGACAGCGAAGTCCTAGAGATTTCGCGCGCCGGCTTTCAGCGCCTCAGCACAGCAGAGCCGGAGATCCTTACGGCGATCATCCGCTTGATCCTCTCTCGCCTGCAAGAAGGCAATCAACGCAACCGACGCACCGCGCCAAAAGTGTTTGCCCTGGTTGGCACCTCACCAACAATCGATTTGGAATTGCGCGCCGAAGCGCTTCAGACGTCGCTCCAGCGACTGGGGATAAAATCCCGGATCGTCGAGGAAGAAGAAGGCCACGAGAAACCATCGGCATTCTTCGATCAGCTTGAGCTTGAGAATGACATCGTCATCCTGATTTCAACCATGGGCGATAATCCTTGGTACCGACTATCGATGCGCCAGGCCGATCGCATCTGGGTCCTCGCCCGCGCCGACGCGAAACCGTCCTATCCTCTGTTCCCAGAAGAAAATTCGCCGGCTCAATCTTTGAAGCTGGTCGATGTTGTGCTGCTGCACCATGGCGCTGAACGCAAAGCCTGCCGACCGTCGGATTGGCTTCGGGCCTCTGGCGGCGCGCGCGTGTTTCACTGGCACCGTGTCGAAGGCGTCCATTGCGACCGGCTTGCCCGGACAATCGCAGGGCGCAGCGTTGGAATTGTGTTTTCTGGCGGCGGTGCGCGCGCTTACGCCCATATTGGTGCTGTGCGGGCGATGCGCGAACAAGACATCCCGATTGACTTTGCCGGTGGGGCCTCAATGGGCGCCGTGGTTGCCGGATGCGTGGCAATGGGCTGGGATGATGATGAAATCGATCGACGCATTCGCAAAGCTTTCGTCGAATCGAATCCGCTCGGAGATTGGAATATCCCCGTCGTTGGCATGGTCAAAGGTCGCCGCGTTGACGCGCGCCTACAAGAGCATTTCGGTGAGGCCGAGATTGGCGATCTAGAATTGCCGTTCTTCGCAGTCTCCACCAATCTGACCGACGGCGCCTATCGGATTCATCGACAAGGACTGTTGCGTAAAGCGCTGCGGGCAACCATTGCTTTGCCTGGTATTCTTCCGCCCGTCATCGACCAAGGCGATGTGCTTGTCGACGGGGCTGTTTTGAACAATTTCCCAACCGATGTGATGCGCGAACTCCAACGGGGTTTCGTGGTCGGCTGCGATGTTGCGCGAGCGCCCGAAGGTTTAGACTCAAGCGAATTTATCAACCCGCCGGGCTTTATGGGTTGGGTCGCGAAACATGGCTTATCCAGCGCGCCCCCAATCGCCGGTCTTTTGATGCGATCCGCGACGGTCAGTGTGAATCCAAATTCTGGCCGCGAACTTGTTGACGTCCTGATCACCCCAGAACTCAAAGACGTCGAACTGCGCGATTGGAAAGCCTATGATGATGCCGTTGAAGCAGGCTATCTCGCCGCGACCAAAGCTCTGGCGCAGAGCGATTTGAGCAAGCAGAGTACAGCGTTAAAAGTCGCTTGAAGCCCTTAAGCCGTCTCGGAAAACAGTTCACGCCCAATCAGGAACCGCCGGATCTCACTCGTGCCTGCGCCGATTTCATAGAGCTTGGCATCACGCAATAACCGCCCAGTTGGATACTCATTGATATAGCCATTGCCGCCGAGAAGCTGGATTGCATCCAACGCGAGCTTGGTCGCAGTTTCGGCCGCGTATAAAATCGCACCCGCCGCGTCTTTGCGCGTGGTCTCGCCCCGGTCGCAGGCTTTGGCGACCGCGTAGACATAGGCCTTGGCTGCATTCATTTGCACATACATGTCAGCGAGCTTGCCCTGAACGAGTTGGAATTCACCGATTGATTTTCCAAACTGCTTTCGGTCGTGCACGTAAGGAACAACGACATCCATACAGGCTTGCATGATCCCCGTCGGACCTGCGGAGAGCACGGCGCGCTCATAGTCGAGCCCGCTCATCAGCACTTCGACGCCTTCATTCAGAGGGCCCATGATATTCTCTTCTGGAACCTCGCAATCCACGAAGACCAGCTCGCCGGTTTCGGATCCCCGCATGCCCAGCTTGTCGAGCTTCTGAGCGACGGAGAATCCTTTGAAATCGCGTTCGATCAGAAAGGCTGTGATCCCCCGAGACTTCTTTTCTGGCTCGGTCTTGGCATAGACAATCAGCGTGTCAGCGTCCGGGGAATTTGTGATCCACATTTTCGAGCCATTGAGGATGTAGCGGTCGCCTTTTTTCTCGGCTCGTAGCTTCATACTGACAACATCAGAGCCAGCACCGCTTTCAGACATTGCCAGCGCGCCGAGATGCTCACCGCTCACCAGTTTGCTGAGATAGCGCGTTTTCTGATCATCTGTTCCCCATCGCCGCAGCTGATTCACACACAGGTTTGAATGCGCGCCATAAGACAGGCCGACAGACGCAGATGCGCGCGAGATTTCTTCCATCGCCACGACATGCTCAAGATAACCAAGTCCCGTGCCGCCCCATTCTTCTTCGACGGTGATGCCTAATAATCCAAGCTCTCCCATTTTCGGGAGGAGCTGACGCGGAAACACATCCGTGCGGTCAATCTCTTCGGCCAGGGGCGCGATTTCGTTTTGGGCAAATCCTTGCACAGTATCGCGGATCATGTCCGCGGTTTCGCCAAGGTCGAAGTTGAGTGTGGGATATCTATTCGGGATCATGGCGTCCGTTTAGCCGGATGTGCCCTGACTGCCAATGATAGAAATGTCCTACCTGTCGGAAAACAGAGCCCGGAAGAAATAGTAAGCCATAGACGCAAACAAAATCCCGCCGAGCAGCATCAAGAATGGCGGTAAGAACACTGAAAGTTCGCTTTCAACCGTCCGCCGAGATTGAATCATGCCGAGCTGACTGCCGACACCATAACCGCCTAAAGCCGCGCCGATCAGCGCCAGGAGTCCGAATGGCGCAGCGCCCATAATGTCTTTTTGGCGGTCTTCCGCCTCGATCTCTTGATTGACCTGCATGGCCCGGTCGATGCTGGCCTGGGACACTTCGACCTCTTCAAGATCATCGATCACATCGGAAGCGTCTAAGGCGTCGATCGGCTCCAATTCGACCGGATCTGTGGGCCGGGGCGCCGGGGGCTCATCCGGGAACGGCGGCGGCGGTAAGTCTTCAAGGGGTGGCCAGACCGACTTTTGCACGCCGTCTGAGCCTGTCTCGCCAGCAAGTTCGGAGATCGCGGCGGCGATTTCTTCAGGCGTTGTGCCGTCGGTTTGATCATTGGACTTGGGCTCGGCAACCGTTTCTTCGCCAAGGATGCGGACCATCTGCTCGCGCACCGATTCGGCGGCCGCCTCAGTTGCCGTTTGTGCTTGTGTTTCAGGTGTCTCGTCGTTCTGCGCAGTCTTCCCTGGCTCAGGTCGATGCTCGACAAGGATTTCCCGAGGTTGCGGCAGCGCTGGCATCGCCTCGCTATCATGGAGCGCCCGGTACAATCGCGATGACGCCACAGGTCCGCGTCCGGGCGCGTTCAAGAAAAGCGCTTTCTCAGCAGCGCGTCGGCGCACAAGCGCATCGACAATTTGAATGCGCCCGCCAATCTTGGCCCGCCGCCAGAGGTCAAACGAATTGGCCGCATCCAACCTGTTGCCGCCATTGATTCCAGCAACGACATCGCTGCTGGCAAAGGCTTTGGCGCCAATGTTAAAGGCCAAAGAAACCAGCGCGTCGAACTCATTCTGGCTCATCGGTGCAAGCACACAATGGGTTACGTAACGCTCGACCGGCGGCAGATCATATTCGCGCAGGATCGCTTCGGCTTCAGGTTCGCTTAGGCTGACTCCATCGCGCGCACGGCGCACGTGTCCATAGCCCACGATCCAGCGACCATTGGGGAGCAATTCTGAATTTGCGCGAAACCCCTCGAACGCCTTGATGACGTTCAGTCCCGCTTGAGATGTGCGCATATTCAATGCCATCACCTGCTCCGGTTTGGGACAGATATTCTGTCTGACCCAGGGGGGAGTGCAAACCGCGCGCCGCCCCAAAAACCCTTGAATCTACAATAGAAACAAGGTCGCTAGCCCCAGAAAGCTAAAGAAAGCCATCACATCGGTGAGAGTCAACACAAAGACCGAAGATGCAACCGCTGGGTCCGCTCCTAGGCGTTTCAACGTCAGCGGGACTAAGATTCCAGACACACCTGCCCAAACAAAGCTCATAAACATCGCGACCCCGAGCACGATTGAGAGCTTCACATCATGAAACCAGAACAATGCAACGAGCCCAACGCCAACCGCGAATATGACCCCATTCACAACCCCCGTCAGCGTTTCGCGCACCACAGCGCGGCGGCTGGACTTGCCTTCCATCTCACGCTCGGCGATCGCGCGAACCGCGACAGCGAGCCCTTGGCTGCCGGCGTTTCCAGCCAAGGCAGCGACGACAGGCATCAAGATGGCGAGTTGGACCAAGCGATCGAGGGCGCCTTCAAAGACCGCAATGATCGCCGACGCGATAAAGGCTGTGATCAAATTGATCCCGAGCCACGGCGCGCGCGCTTTCACCGATTCCCAAACCGTATCCGACCCATCTGCCGAAGACACGTTTGCCAAAGCTAACAAGTCTTCTGTGTTTTCTTGTTGGATGACGTGCACCATGTCGTCGACCGTAATCATCCCGACCAATCGACCGTCCGCGTCGGTCACAGGCGCAGACGCGAGCGCATATTTTTGGAATTGATACGCGACCTCTTCCTGGTCCTGATCAACGCGAATATCCGACGTGAAGGCTTCCATAATGTCAGACAGCTTCACATCCCGATGCGTCCTCAACAATTGCGAAAGAAGGACATATCCAAGCGGTTTATTGGTCGGATCAACAACGTAAATCTCATAGAAGTCTGTTGGCAAAGCATCAGCATTTTCGCGCGCAAAATCAATCGTCTGGCCGACACTCCAGAATTCCGGCGCCGCTAAGAATTCACGCTGCATCAACCGGCCAGCAGTGTCTTCTTCGAATTCAAAACTCGCCTCGAGAACAGCACGATCTTCTGGCTCAAGCTCCTCTAGGATACGCTCACGGCGATCTTCGTCGAGATCTTCAAGCACAGCCGTCGCATCATCGGTTTCCAGCTCGTCCAAAGCATCAACGACGGCCTCGTCCGTCATTACTTCAACGGCGTCTTCGCGAAACTCTTCGCGCAGCTCGATCAGAATATCGGCGGGCAACTCCCCACCCAGCAAGTCAACAACGGCTTCGAAGCGTTCGCTCGACAATTGCTCCAGCAGGTCAGAGGCATCGGCAGGGTGCTGCGCCTCCAGCGTTTCACGCACTTTCTTGCTCGCCCCAGCATCAATCGCTTCGCGCAATTCGGCGACCAATTCTTCTTGATCGTCTTGGCGATCTTCAGGGGATTGCGGCGTCTCCGTCATGTCGCCTGTTTGGCTTGATCGCCGCCACGGCGCAAGCCGTTTTCGAGCCTGTCATCCGCTTGTTTTTAAACAATACGGACCGCGCGATGGATGTTTGAGAAAATGGTGCGGCCGAGAGGACTCGAACCTCCACGGGTTGCCCCACAGCGACCTCAACGCTGCGCGTCTACCAGTTCCGCCACGGCCGCACGCCGGGTAGAGCGCGCCATATACGCGGCAGTGTCCCGATTGTGAAGCGAAAAGTCTCCGCTATATGCAGTCTAATGACAGATCGACCAAACGTCCTGTGGGCCATTAGCTCAACCCCCGTCGACTATGAGGCGGCGCATCTGGCGATGAAGGACTATGCACGCGCCATTCGAGAAGACGGCGCTAGCGAAATGGTCTGGTTGCTTGAGCACCCACCGCTCTACACGTCTGGCACCAGCGCTAAGATCGAGGACCTCAGAGACCCGGACCGATTCCCGGTCTTTGATGCCGGTCGCGGGGGGGAATATACGTATCACGGTCCCGGCCAACGGGTCGCCTATGTCATGCTCGATGCCGCCGCGCGGGGCCGCGATGTGCGCGGCTTTGTGGCCAATCTAGAGCGCTGGATCATCGAAGCGCTGAAACGCTTTAATGTCGATGCGGGTCCCCGCGACGGGCGGGTTGGCGTTTGGGTCGATCGGACAGCACCGGGGGGGCCTCTGCGCGAAGACAAGATTGCCGCGATTGGGATTCGGCTCAAACGTTGGGTGAGCTTTCACGGCATCAGCCTGAATGTTGAACCAGACTTAGACCATTTCACCGGGATCACGCCCTGCGGGATTGATGACCCACGTTATGGCGTGACCAGCTTGGTCGATCTCGGACGTCCGGTCGACATGGCGGATGCGGACGATGCGCTCCGACAAGCGTTTGAGCAGGTCTTCCAATCAGCGACCCAAGCTGGATCGCCTCTGGTTTAGCCTATCCGTAAGGTTGCGTTTCCGGCGTTTTGCCAAAGTTTGGGACCCGGGCCACCCAGAGCAAACTCCAAATCATGATCAATGTGTTCATCAGGACGATGATCATATTAAAGCTGCCAAGGTTCGGGCGAACAATAAATTCCTCTTTGCCAGGCAAGGGATTTTCCGCGCTTGGACCTTCATCCCAGCCCCCGGGAGGGCCGCCGCGTCCGCGATTGCCACCTCGATTGCCTTCAGCCGGTGCTTCACCAGCTTCGCGGGCACGCTCTGCTTCTTCGCGCCGTGCGGTTTCCTCGGCCTGTTGCTGTCGACGTTCTTCTAGTCTTGCTTCACGCCACGCATCTGGGTCCGCCAAAAACTCAGCCCGCGCGTCATAGAGCTCATCATACTCCGCCGCTTTGGACGAGACACCGCCCATAAATGCGACTGATGCGAGGATTAAGGGCACGAGCACAATCAATGCCCGCAACGAGATTTTGCCAGCATGATTCAATCGGCGTGTGTGGATGACATAAGACAAGAGGCACGAGACCGCGAGCACGATGGCAACCATATAGCTATGCGCAGCTGACATACTCGACGTGTCGGCACCTGCAATCCCGATGACCATGATGATCCCACCGAGACCGACCCAAGTCAGGACGCCCGCGAAGAACAGGACTGTCCATGCGCGCGTGAAGTGGAGTGTCGACGAGTTGCCCGCCGGATTAAAGAAAGTATCAAACCAGCTCATGCGGACGGGAAGGTCTTCCTCGCGAGTGATCCAGGGGCGATCCGGATCGAGCGCATGCGGGTTGGCGGTGGGGTCGCTCATGGCGATGTCGTCCTTTGAAAAAGCTCTGATTTGGCTGCTTATACACAGATCGTGAGATTTATCAATAAACGATAAACATTTATCGACAGCCAGGAATTTCTAGTTTGGTTTCGCGGAAAATTTCCTATTGGAACGTGTCTGCCGTATGCGTTCCTGGGACCGGACCATGCTTGTTTTCGCGCGGTTCGGTTTTCAGATACCCAACCACGATCGCGGCAATGACGTTTGTCAGCACAGTCATAAACAATGTCAGAGGGAGCAGCTCAGCCGCGAGGATTTCGGCGCCTTCCGCAAAACCGGCAAAGTCGCCTGAGAACATCCGCTCTGTCATTTCTTCTTCAATCCGAGCCTCTTCCTCGCCCATGAAAAATGGCGTCAAAAACATGCTGACGATCATGTTAAACACGACCGTGCCAAGCCAAACGCCAATCACCCACCACGCCGTCAGACCCGCATCATGCAGGCGCTTTCCGTAAACGCAGATATAGGGATAAATCAGAGCGTAGCTGATCAAACTGAACATCAGGCCGATCATGACCGAACCGGCATTGACCAAGACGCTGGCGACGGTCAGCACAACCATGCCCTGCCAGAAACGATTTCGGGCAATGCGTCCGTTCGGATTAAACAGCAGACCAACCATGGCAAACTCCTCGATCTGCCGCAAAGCTAGTGATATTCGTCAGCGAAACAATGCCAGGTTGGTGAATTCTATTCGAATTCCAGCATAATCTCATCAGCTGCAACGCTATCTCCGGCGCCAACATTGATGGCTTTGACGGTGCCATCCGCTTCGGCGCGAATGATATTCTGCATCTTCATCGCCTCGACAATGCATACCGCTTCACCTTCTTGAACCTCTTGGCCGATCTCAACATCAATCGAGACAACCAGCCCTGGCATTGGCGAGATGATGAGTTTTGACAGATCCGGTTTTTCTTTTTCCGGCAACCGCTTGTGCAAGTCAGCAACAGCGGGTGTGCACACCAGCGCGGTCAAACGGACGCCGCGATGGCGGATCAAATACCCTTCAGTGCGATCGGCAACTTTGACGGCGATAGGCTGCCCGTCCAAGACCCCTTCAACAAGTGGTTTGCCAGGAGTCCAATCGGTCACGAATGTGTGCGCTTTTTTGCCAATTTTGATCGACGCTTCCCCGTCGCTGAGCTTGATCTCAACCGGAATGTAAGCGTCGCCAAGGATAACGATCCAATCGGATCGAATGTCTTCGAGCGGAGACATCCGACCAGTGATTTGGCTCGCCCTCTGCGTGTAAACGGCATGCACATAAGCGGCGACGACGGTGAGCATGGTGCTCTGCTGCGTCGTCGGCGCGGTGCCTTGAAAGCCGTCGGGGAACTCGTCTTTGATGTAAGCGGTTGTGATGTTCCCAGATCTGAACCTGGGTTCGTCCATCACAGCCGCGCAGAACGGCATGTTGTCTTGTATCCCCTCAATGTGAAACCGGTCGAGCGCTTCAGCCTGCACATCCAAGGCATGATCGCGATCTTTGCCGTGAGTAACCAGCTTTGCGATCATCGGATCGTAGAACATAGAAATCTCATCGCCTTCGCGCACGCCGCTATCCATGCGGACCGTGCCGTCTGCGAGCGTTCCTTCCGCAGGTGGCAAAAAGCGCTTCAAGCGGCCAATTGATGGTAGGAAGTTGCGATAGGGGTCTTCGGCATAGACCCGGCTTTCAATCGCCCATCCGTTTATCTTCAGCGACTTTTGATCGAGATTCAGTTTCTCACCATAAGCGGAGCGAAGCATTTGCTCGACCAGATCAACGCCCGTGATCATTTCTGTCACCGGGTGTTCCACCTGCAAGCGGGTGTTCATCTCGAGGAAATAGAAGCTTTTATCCTTGCCTGAAGCCACAAACTCGACTGTTCCCGCGCTGTCATAGTTCACCGCTTTGGCGAGCGCGACGGCTTGCTCGCCCATTTTCTTGCGGGTTGCAGCGTCGAGCAGCGGAGATGGCGCCTCTTCAAGAACTTTCTGATTGCGGCGCTGGATCGAGCATTCGCGTTCAAAAAGGTAGACGCAGTTGCCGTGCTTATCCCCCATGACTTGAATTTCGACGTGGCGCGGCTCGAGAATAAACTTTTCGATGAAAATTCGATCATCGCCGAACGACGCTTTCGCCTCGGCTTTCACCGCGGGATAGCCTTCTTCGGCATCCTTATCATCATAGGCGATCCGAATGCCTTTGCCCCCGCCCCCTGCTGAGGCTTTGATCATAACCGGATAACCGATTTCGCGGCTGATCTTCACCGCTTCTTCGGTATCATTGATCAGCCCCATATGACCTGGAACGGTCGACACGCCCGCGTCCGCGGCGAGCTTTTTGGAGCTAATCTTATCCCCCATCGCCTCAATCGCATGCGGGTTGGGACCGATGAAAACGATTTTCTCTTTCTCAAGCCGCTTCGCGAATTCCGGATTCTCAGACAAAAAGCCAAAGCCCGGATGGACAGCCTCGGCGCCTGTTTGGCGCACCGCATCGACGATTTTATCCATAACCAAGTAGGATTCAGCCGCCGGGGATGGTCCAATATGCACAGCCTCATCAGCCATTTCGACGGCCATAGATCCCGCGTCTGCATCCGAATACACAACGACCGTTTTGATCCCAAGGCGCTGGCATGTCTTGATGACGCGAACCGCGATTTCACCACGATTGGCGATCAGGATTTTGTTGAACATTTATGAGCCCTGCATTCGACTTGGTCTTCCACCCGAGGACGGACTTAGAATGCGTGAGGCAGCTTGTCGAGGTTGCCGCTTGGGAAGCAAGTCATGCCGGAAAACAGCGGATGAACGTGGCGCGCTTTTTCCTAGGCTGCCGCGACCAAACCTTGCGCAAATCCCGGCGCTTCAGCTTTTAAAAACTCGATCAAGCAAATCTCTGCTTGAGATATTTTTTTGTCCCATTGGAGCCGTCGCGCCAGCCAGTCAGCTTCGCCTTCAGTAATCTCTTCTGCTTCTTGAAGCGCCGCATCTGCCGCCGCTTGGCGCGCGCGTGCGGCCTTCTCAGAATTGTGAGTCACATTCTCAAACCAATTGCCAGAGCCGAATGAGGCGCCCATGCGCGCCAGCAAACCGCCAGGATTGACCGACGTATCACTCAGCCAGGCTTCGCGAGACAAAGCGGATTCAACGGTCGTTGGTTCAGGATGCGCGCGCGCCATTAAGTGGTTTCCGACCGCGCGCGCGAATAAGTCATTCCACGTTGAAGCATTCCGCGCATCGGCAATCGCGTCATTGGTTTTGAACAGGATCCCGGCCTCGTATTGCGTGACCCAGAGCCCGCCATCGCCAGCGCCTGCAAACAATGCAAAACGCATCCGCTCGACCATGTTCAGGTTTGCAACCCCGGCCGCGATAATGCGCTCACTGATCGCATCTAACGTGAAATGCGCAAGCTTTTGCGGCGCGCCTTCGGCGTGGCGCAGGACGCTCAGCAAGAGGTCAATCTCGTCGAGACTGGGCTGGTCGCCATTGACCTGGATATTCGACAAAAGCCACTGAGCTTCTTCGTCAGTGACCCAGCCTTCGGGTGCTTCGCGGGTCAGAAGAAAGTCTTTAACCGCCTCATGAAACCGGCTGCTCCATTGAGAATCGGCGGTCTTCAAGACGTCATTCAACCGGAACAGCGCGTCTGCCTCTCCGCGGCTGACAATGCCATCCTTATACGTCTCATTGACGATCCGCAGGGCCTCGGTCTCCGAGACTTCACCCAGTTTCGCAACACGTTCAATCATAGCCTGTGTTTCCTGATCCATAGGTCCCTCACGCAGTTTTGAGGGCAAACCTTGTCAGAAAGCCGTTGCTAATGCGTTTACGCGTGTGCGGGTTCGATATCCATGAATCGCGTGAAGAGATGCATCAGTTCACGCGGCATTTCCTTCGGCAGCAAGCCATCTACTGGATCATCACGTTTGATAATCATCGTGTGGCCTTTTGGGTTATCAACCCGGAAATAGTTCATCGCCCATTGCGGAAAGGCACGATCGTCAATTTTCTCACCAATGATCTGAACAACCCCATAGTGTCGCTGATCATCGAGGATGCGATTGTAAATCTCTTCAACTTCATCGCGCTCGCCTTCAAGCGCTTGCATGAAATGACGCCCATTATGAGCAAGAAAACCGGTGATCCGACGTTCATCATTGTTCGATGTCGACACATCAAGGATGTCGCCGATCTCTCTGGAACTCAGTCCATCTTGTGCAGTGCTGACGTAAACGAGCCGATACATAATAATCTCCGATTTCCTGCATAGATGAGCGAAAAACGGGCGCAACGCGATACAAGCCGGACGTGTCTGAGCAGTCAGAAGTCGCCGCCAGACGTGTGATTACTTAAAGTCTGGAAGTTTAAGCCGATCGCTGCCATATAGAGACCGAGAAAAAGACGCCTTCACTGAAAGCACACTGCAAATGACCGAAACTGACTTAATGATGCCAATGCGGACGGGTGAAATTCGCATTCATGACGAAGCAGGCTTTGAGGGAATGCGGCGGGCTGGACGTTTGGTCGCTGAATGCCTGGATATGCTTGTCGGCGAGGTGAAGCCTGGTGTCACAACCGGATATATCGACGATCTGATCCGAGAGTTCGTTTACGATCATGGCGCCCAATCTGCGACGATTGGCTATCGCGGATACCGCCACGCCTCGTGTATCTCGCTTAATCACGTGATCTGTCACGGGATTCCAGGGGATCGAGCGTTTAAGGATGGCGATATTGCCAATATTGACGTGACCGTGATCGTCGATGGGTGGCATGGTGATCACTCGCGCATGTATGCCGCCGGAGAGCCAAAGCGAATTGCGTCGCGGCTGATGGATGTCACCTATGAGTCCCTGATGGCGGGGATTGAGGCGGTCAAACCTGGCAATCGATTTGGCGATATTGGAGCAGCAATATCAGAGGTCGCGCGAAAAAATCGCTTTTCCGTCGTTGAAGACTTTTGTGGGCACGGGCTTGGACAGCTCTTCCATGACGAACCGAATGTTGTGCACAGCGCCCGCGCCGGTACGGGTCCGGTTTTGGAAGAAGGCATGTTCTTTACGATTGAACCCATGTTGAACGTTGGGCGCAAAGATGCGGCGATCCTGAGTGATGGCTGGACGGCGGTGACGCGTGACCGCAAGCTATCTGCGCAATTTGAACACTCTGTCGGAGTGACCAAAGATGGCTGCGAGATCTTCACAGCATCGCCGAAAAGTCTGCACACCCCGCATAAGGTGGACGCTTGAACGAACGTCCCGCCCCACCGCATTGGCAGGGGCACCGAGATCGTTTGCGCAGCAAACTGATTAAACGCGGCGCGGGGGCGCTGGAAGACTATGAGCTTCTGGAAACCCTTCTATTTGCGTTCATCCCGCGCCGAGACGTCAAACCGATCGCGAAAGCTCTGCTCAAACGGTTTGGGTCTATTTCAGCAATTCTCGCCGCCGATCCAAAGGCGCTCATCCAAGTTGAGGGCATTGGCGAAACCGTTGCGGCCTATATCAAAGCCACGCAAGATATTGGAAATCGGGCCAGCCGCGAAGAGATTGCCGCGCGGCCCATAATCTCGAGCTGGACAGCGCTCCTCTCATACGTCCGCCAGCAATTGCAACACGAGACGCGAGAACAATTTCGGGTCTTGTTTCTCGATCGGAAAAATCAATTGATTGCCGATGAGGTCATGGGACATGGCACGGTCGATCACGCCCCGGTTTACCCACGAGAGATCGCACGCAGAGCGCTTGAGCTGTCTGCCTCGGCGCGCGATGGCGTCGGATCACCAGAAGGATGATTATGGACCAAGATCAGCGCCGAGG